>NZ_JBMNDS010000002.1:0-260269 GCF_052543295.1 Streptomyces sp. SAS_270 | reverse complement strand
GAGACGGGGTATCAACATATCTGGCGTTGATTTTTGGCACGCTGTTGAGTTCTCAAGGAACGGACGCTTCCTTTGTACTCACCCACAGAACATTTTCTGGGGCTTTCCTCCGGGCGCTTCCCTTCGGTCTTGCATTTCCGACTCTATCAGACCGTTTTCCGATCCGATTTCCTCGGTGCTTTCCAGGTTTTCGCTTTCGCGTTTCCCTTTCCGGCGGTTCCGACTCTATCAGATCCTTTCGGCCCTGATTCCCAGTCAGCGGGGCTCGTCTTCGCAGCTGTTGGGCCGTTCCGACGAGTTGAACTCTAGCGGAATCCTGGCCCCCGAGCTAATCGGGGGGCGCCCTTTCGAACGCGGATTCCTCATTCCGCATAAGCGCACACGGATGCCCCGGCGATGATTCGCCGACTCATTGGTGGATTCATGTGGAATGGCTGTCCGGGGACCGACCGAGGTCGACTCTGGCGCCGGACAACTCGGAGGACATTACGTACCGCCGCCCAGAGGTGTCAACTCGGCGCCAGAGGCCTGTCTCAGTCGGTCGGAGCAGCCTTGCGAAGGGCGCTGATGCAGGAGCTGATGGCCTGCTGCAGCTCCTCCAGCCGCTGGACCATGTCGTCCTCGTAGATGGTCTCGAAGTCCTCGACGTCGTCGAAGGTCAGCTCCTCGAAGACCTTCGTGGCCCTCTGCAGGCTGCTGTAGAACTTCGTCCGGCGTTCCTGGACGCGCAGCTCGGGATCGGCCTCGACCGCTTGGACGACGAGGTTCTTGACGGTGTCGTAGGCCTCTGTGGCCCACTCGCCGGTGTTCTCGTCCTCGTCCAGCTCGTCGATGAGGGAGAGATGACGCTCGGCCTCGGCGCGCAGTTCGGCCGGCGCCTCGACGGTCTGGCCGGCCGGGGTCTTGATCTGACCGTTCTCCACGATCTGGCGGACGTAACCGATCCGGTCGGCCGCCCTGGTCTCGGTGGCGACCGCCTTCTTCAGCTCGTCGGTGCGGGCGATGTCGCGCGCCAGCTCCGTCTGAAGGTTCGGGTCCTCCTTCAACCGGTCGAGCAGCGCGGCGCGGGCCGCCTGCGCGGTGGAGGGGTCGGCGAGGATCGCGGCGCGCAGTGCGGTGGGGTTCTCGGCGACCTCCAGCGCCTTGGTGGGCCGGATGCCCTCCGCCTCGGCCGCCGCGGCGATCGCGGTGCCGCGCACCGACGTGGCGCTGTTTCGGGAGCTGTAATAGGAGAGCCAGATGTCGGCGTCGGGCAGTTCGATGTCCTCGCCGGGCGCCAGGGCCTCGAACTGCGGGACGAGTCCGTCGTCGGCCGCCATGTCCCAGGCCTTGTAGTAACGCATCACGCGCTCCGGCGAGCAGCCCGCCAGTTCCGCGAACTCCTTCGCCGAGATCTTCGGCGTCTCGCCTGCCGCCTGCCCGCCGGGCCGCACGCTCCGCGCCACCTTCAGCGCGAAGGCCCAGCCGCCGGTGCGCGCGTACGCCCCGAACTCACGCGCGTCGCGCGCGACGGAGTCGTGCGTCCGCTGCGCGGGCACGGTGAGGTCTGCCGTGGACTCGGCCTCTCCGGGCGCCTCAAGCTCCTCGATTGCCTCAAGCTCCTCGGGCGCTTCGGACGACTCGATCGCTACAGTCACAGGGGGCTCTCCCGGTTGCTCGCAGGCTACGAAGACAGACCAGGGATCCTATATGAGCCTTTTGATGCGAATCCGGCGCAACTTTTCAGGGCACAGCTCATCCTCTGATACGCTGCTCCAGCGACGTCACCCCAGCTGACCAGCGTCTCCGCCCCCGGTGGAGGCGAGCGAAATCGGTTTGGGAACACGCAAAATCGTGTGCGACACTGTTTCACGCAAGACGCACACAACAGCTTGGTCCTGTGGAGCAGTTTGGAGTGCTCGCCACCCTGTCAAGGTGGAGGCCGCGGGTTCAAATCCCGTCAGGACCGCTGCGATTCCACGCGAATCGCGTGGCTGGGTAGCTCAGTTGGTACGAGCGATCGCCTGAAAAGCGATAGGTCGCCGGTTCGACCCCGGCCCCAGCCACCACCCGAAGACCCCGTCCTACTGGACGGGGTCTTCGTCGTTCGCCCTCGTCGCACGCTCCCTGTCGTACGTATTCACACGTTCAACTTGGCACGTCCCATCCGCGGCGCTACGTTCTGCCGGTCGATGCTGCGTGATCGTGCGTGATCGGGGGAACCATGTCGATGGGCCGGGGCAGGGCCAGGTACGGCGAGGACAGTGAGCTGGAGCGGACACGGGCCCGGTACGGGCTGCTGGCCGTCGTGCTCAGCAACTGCGCGATCGTCGTCGTCACCGTGGTCGGGGTGTGGCGGCTGGACGGCGACAAGTCCGTGATCGTCGGAGTGCTGACCGCCGCCTTCACCGCGATGACCAGCATGACCACGGCCTACCTGGGCATCAAGGCCGTATCCAACACTGCCAAGTCCTTCGCTCTCGGCGACGCCGCCCGCCGTGAACCACTGCCGGCGGCCCCGGCCCCCGCTCCGGCCCAGGAACCGGCCCCCGCCGCCGTGCCGGCCCCGGCCGCGCCGACCTCCTGAACCGCCACTGACCAGCACTGACCACCACCGGACACCGCCCCCGGCGCCACTGAGCGCAAAAGCGTTCGCCAGTCTTTTCGCCGAGGTGAGATCCTGGATCGCGTATGTCTACGCATCCTGCCCCCGCCCTCGGCGATCTCGCCCCCCGTCTGGCCGAGCTGTCCCTGCGCGACGCGCACCGGCTCGGGCGCAGGCTCGAGGGCGCGCGCCGGATCCGCAAGCCCGAAGCCAGGGCCGCCGTGCTCGCCGAGATCGACGCCGAGGTCGCCAAGGCCGAGGTCCGCATGGCCGAGCGGCGCGGACGTGTGCCCGCGATCACGTATCCCGAGCAACTCCCCGTCAGCCAGAAGAAGGACGAGATCGCGGCGGCCATCCGCGATCACCAGGTCGTGATCGTGGCCGGTGAGACCGGCTCCGGCAAGACCACCCAGATCCCGAAGATCTGCCTTGAGCTCGGCCGCGGCGTCCGCGGCATGATCGGGCACACCCAGCCCCGCCGCATCGCCGCGCGCACCGTCGCCGAGCGCGTCGCCGAGGAGATGAACACGCCCCTGGGCGAAGCCGTCGGCTGGAAGGTCCGCTTCACCGATCAGGTGAACCCGGAGGGGACCTTCGTCAAGCTCATGACGGACGGCATCCTGCTCGCCGAGATCCAGACGGACCGCGAGCTGCGCGCGTACGACACGATCATCATCGACGAGGCGCACGAGCGGTCCCTGAACATCGACTTCCTGCTCGGCTACCTCGCCCAGCTGCTGCCCAAGCGGCCGGACCTGAAGGTCGTCATCACCTCCGCGACCATCGACCCCGAGCGTTTCTCCCGCCACTTCGGCGAAGCGCCCATCGTCGAGGTCAGCGGACGCACGTACCCCGTAGAGGTCCGTTACCGCCCCCTCCTCGAAGAGGAGGGCGATGACGCCGACCGCGACCAGATCACCGCGATCTGTGACGCCGTCGAGGAGCTCCAGGGGGAGGGCAAGGGGGACATCCTCGTCTTCCTCTCCGGCGAACGGGAGATCCGCGACACCGCCGACGCGCTGACGAAGAAGAACTACCGGTTCACCGAGGTACTGCCTCTGTACGCCCGGCTCTCGCATGCCGAGCAGCACCGCGTGTTCCAGCAGCACACCGGGCGCAGGATCGTTCTGGCGACCAACGTCGCCGAGACCTCCCTCACCGTCCCCGGCATCAAGTACGTCATCGATCCGGGCAACGCCCGCATCTCCCGCTACAGCCACCGCACCAAGGTCCAGCGCCTGCCCATCGAGGCGATCTCGCAGGCCAGCGCCAACCAGCGCAAGGGCCGCTGCGGCCGTACGAGCGACGGCATCTGCATCCGCCTCTACTCCGAGGACGACTTCCTCGCGCGCTCGGAGTTCACGGATGCCGAGATCCTGCGTACGAACCTCGCCTCCGTCATCCTCCAGATGACCGCGGCCGGTCTCGGCGACATCGAGAAGTTCCCCTTCATCGACCCGCCGGACCACCGCAACATCCGCGACGGCGTCCAACTCCTGCAGGAACTGGGTGCGTTGGACCCGGCGCAGAAGGACGTACGCAAACGGCTCACGGACAGCGGCCGCAAGCTCGCCCAGCTGCCCGTGGACCCGCGGCTGGCCCGGATGGTCCTGGAGGCCGACAAGAACGGCTGTGCGCGCGAGGTCATGGTGATCGCCGCCGCGCTGTCCATCCAGGACCCGCGTGAGCGTCCCGCCGAGAAGCAGGCGCAGGCGGACCAGCAGCACGCCCGCTTCAAGGACGAGTCGAGCGACTTCCTCGCGTTCCTCAACCTGTGGCGTTACGTACGGGAGCAGCAGAAGGAGCGCGGTTCGAGCTCCTTCCGGCGGATGTGCAAGCAGGAGTACCTGAACTTCCTGCGCATCCGGGAGTGGCAGGACATCTACTCCCAACTGCGTACGGTCGCCAAGCAGATGGGGATTCACCTCAACGAGGACGACGCCCCCGAGCAGAGCGTCCACGTCTCCCTCCTCGCCGGCCTCCTCTCCCACATCGGCATGAAGGACGTGAAGGAGACCGGAGGGGAGAGCGGGAGGAGCACGGGGAAGAACGAGTACCTGGGCGCGCGGAGCGCCAAGTTCGCGATCTTCCCGGGTTCGGCGCTCTTCAAGAAGCCCCCGCGCTTCGTGATGTCCGCGGAGCTGGTGGAGACCTCGCGCCTGTGGGCCCGCGTCAACGCGCGGATCGAGCCGGAGTGGGTGGAGCCCCTCGCCGGCCATCTCCTCAAGCGGACGTACAGCGAGCCGCACTGGGAGAAGGACCAGGCGGCCGTGATGGCGTACGAGAAGGTCACGCTGTACGGCGTACCGATCGTCGCCCAGCGCAAGGTCAACTACGGGCGGATCGACCCGGAGGCCAGCCGCGAGCTGTTCATCCGCAACGCGCTCGTCGAGGGCGACTGGCGTACGCACCACAAGTTCTTCGCCGACAACCGCAGACTCCTCACCGAGGTCGAGGAGTTGGAGCACCGGGCGCGGCGCCGCGACATCCTCGTCGACGACGAGACGCTCTTCGACTTCTACGACCAGCGGGTGCCCGACCATGTCGTGTCCGGCGCGCACTTCGACTCGTGGTGGAAGCACAAGCGCCATGAGGAGCCCGAACTCCTCGACTTCGAGCGGTCGATGCTCATCAACGAGCGCGCGGGGGATGTCAGCAAGGACGACTACCCGGACTCGTGGCGTCAGGGGCCGCTGAAGTTCCGCGTCACCTACCAGTTCGAGCCGGGCACGGACGCCGACGGTGTCACCCTCCACATCCCGCTCCAGGTGCTGAACCAGGTCACGGACGAGGGCTTCGACTGGCAGATCCCGGGGCTCAGGGAGGAAGTCGTCACGGAGCTGATCCGTTCCCTGCCGAAGCCGATCCGCCGGCATTACGTCCCCGCCCCGAACTTCGCCCAGAAGTTCCTGGAGCGGGCCGTGCCCCTGCAGGAGCCGCTCACCGTCACCATGGCGCGGGAGCTGAAGCGGATGGTCGGCGTGCCGTTCACGGCCGACGACTTCGACTGGTCGAGGGTCCCCGAGCATCTGCGCATCACCTTCCGGATCGTCGACGAGCGGCGCCGCAGGGTTGCCGGGGACTCCGAGGACAAGGACCTGGAGGCGCTGAAGCTCCGGCTGAAGCCGAAGGCGCGGCAGGCGATCTCTCAGGCGGCCGCGGCGACCGCCGAGCGCGAGGGCGGCGAGTCCCTGGAGCGCAAGGGGCTGACCGACTGGACGATCGGTTCGCTCTCCCGCGTCTTCGAGACCCGGCGCGCCGGGCAGCCCGTGAAGGCGTACCCGGGGCTGGTCGACGACGGCGACACCGTCTCCGTACGCCTCTTCGACACGGAGGCGGAGCAGGCGCTGGCGATGTGGAAGGGCACACGGCGGCTGATCCTGCGCAACATCCCGGTGAACCCTGCGAAGTTCGCCTCGGACAAGCTGACGAACGCCCAGAAGCTGGCCCTGTCCGCGAATCCGCACGGCTCGATCCAGGCTCTCTTCGACGACTGCGCGATGGCGGCCGCGGACAAGCTGATAGGGGACTTCGGCGGGCCGGCGTGGGACGAGGAGTCGTACCGGAAGCTGTACGAGAAGGTGCGCGCCGAGATCGTCGACACGACCGTGCGGACGGTCGGGCAGGTGCAGCAGGTCCTTGCCGCCTGGCAGGCCTGTGAGCGCCGTCTGAAGGCCACCAAGAGCCCGACGCTGCTGGCGAACCTGACGGACGTACGCAAGCAGCTGGACGCCCTCGTGAAGCCGGGCTTCGTGACGGAGACCGGGCTGCGGCGGCTGCCGGACCTGATGCGGTATCTGGTCGCGGCCGACCGCCGGTTGCAGCAGATGCCGACGAGCGTCCAGCGGGACACCACCCGTATGGAGAAGGTCCATGAGATGCAGGACGAGTACGCGTGGCTGCTTGAACAGTTGCCGCAGGGGCGGCCCGTCCCGTCCACGGTTCTGGACATCCGCTGGATGATCGAGGAGCTCCGCGTCAGTTACTTCGCGCACGCGCTCGGCACGGCGTATCCCGTCTCCGACAAGCGCATCGTGAAGGCGATCGACGCGGCCGCGCCGTAACGGGGCATGCACACTGGGTGAGTTCGACCCTGGGCTCCCCCTCCTGTACAGTCTCTTTTCGCAGCGCAACGCAAGAATCGCACTGCGAAACCTGGTCCTGTGGAGCAGTTTGGAGTGCTCGCCACCCTGTCAAGGTGGAGGCCGCGGGTTCAAATCCCGTCAGGACCGCATAGAGATGAAGGCCCGCACCCATCCGGTGCGGGCCTTCTTCGCGTGCCATCCACCCCGGCCTGGCCCGCTGCCCTGCCGAGGCGGAGGCCGCGCCCGCGGCGCAGCCGCAATCCGACACAGCAAATCCCGTCAGGACCGCATGAAGCAGAAGGCCCGCGCCATTTGGTGCGGGCCTTCTGCGTGCGCCACTCGCCGGACCAGCCCCCGTGCGGGCCTTCTCCGCGTCCCATCCACCGGACCAGCCCCCACGTACGCCCTCTCCGCGCCCCACCCGCCACACCAGCACCCCCACCGGGCCCCGTCGCCGTACACCCAGGCCCGGAGGTGAAGTTCCGGGCCTACGGTGTGTCTTGACGCCGTCACATTCCGCCGGTACCCCAGAAACCAGGACCCTCGCCCCGTCGGGCGGCCCCGTGGGGTTCATGGAGGTGGCATATGGCGGCGACCGCTAGGCACGAGACGCGGGCCCTGCTCCGCGCCCACCTGTCGGCCGCTACCGGGTACCGCCATCTGACGCGGCACTGCCCGATCTGCCATCAGCTCCTGCGACTGGCCATGCAGCCCTCCCCGTACGACGAGGAGGACGACGACGGCGGCGTGCGGGCGGGCACCGAGGAGGGGAGCCCCTCCACGGCGTGACCACCGGCGACGGGCAGGCCGGCCCGGCGTGGGAGCCTGGACTCCTCTAGCGCAGATGCGCCAAGGGCAACAAGGACCCCGGCGTGTGACGGGTGTCACCGCATAAGTTTTTGAAACTGCGGAACTTACGCCTCGCCTACAACTGGTCAATTTAATATGTGCAATTGCACCGGTCTCCGAGGTGTCACACAGGAGATCCGACACCCCTCCCCAGAGTCCGACAAGGCCGCTCACAGGACGGTCGCACAGCGCACAGATCCGGGCCAACAGGCGCCACCGGGGCACAAAAAAGATCGCGCTGGACCCGGCGGAGTCCAGCGCGATCTACGACGCACCCTTGTCGCTTGTTCAGTTGGGTCGGGCGTGGGACCTGTTGGGGCAGGACCCGCGTCGCTTGGAGCTTTGGTTCGGACGCCTCGGCGGGTTGGGGGACCTACCGAATTGCCCGGTTATGCGGTTGTTCAGGCCTCGCTGCGCTGCTGGGGGATACCCGCCAGTAGTGCGCGGACCTCCGCCTCGCGGTAGCGGCGGTGCCCGCCGAGCGTGCGGATAGAAGTGAGCTTGCCGGCCTTCGCCCACCGCGTGACCGTCTTGGGGTCAACGCGGAACATCGTGGCGACCTCAGCCGGGGTCAGCAGCGGCTCGGCATCAGGGGTGCGAGCGGTCATGAGCGGCCTCCTCGGGAGAACCGAACCTTCTCGGTTCTTTCCTCTAAATTCTGCACCTTGACCCGCGTTGCCCGAAATGGCGGACGCGGGTCGAGTCGGTTATAGGACGAACGGCTTGTCCTCGGCACTACAACTACACCATCCGTCCAGCCGCGTAGGCCAAACCGATGGAATTGCCCTCCCAGGTGTTCATCAGCGACGGAAGCCGATGGACCATGCCATAGCGGACAGTCACGCCACTGTGACGATCAGTCACAGGACGATCAGGAGTCACCAGACCCCCCATAGCGTGCAATGCTGAGATTCCACCCATACGTGGGCAGAGGGAGCTTCCCCCGAGCTCCTTGTCCTATTTTGACACGAGGAGGGGCGTAAGAGGCAAGGCCCGCGTAAGTGCGGTCCGTCACGCTTGGGGCAAAAGCCCGGATCGGGACCTACGTCCCGTAGTGGCGGTTCCCCGCCGTGTGATGACCGTACGTCAGTTCGCCGAGCGCCGGTCGCGGACCGAACGCCAGCGTTCCACGAGCCGGCCGTACGCCTCGCCCGCGGTCGCCCCGTCCCCGTTGCGCAGCGCCTCGATGCCCTCGGCGACGTCGGCCGCCGAGTGGTCCCCTTCGAGGTCCCCCGCCGGCAGCACATGCACCAGGCCGCCGTAGTCCAGCTCCACCAGCGAGCGTGGGTGGAACTCCTCCAGCCAGCGGCCCACGTCCACCAGACCGTCGATCAGCGGCCCCTCGTCGATCGTCTCCCTGAGCGTCCGCAGCGCCCGCGCCACCCGCCGCCGCGCCTGCACCATCGGCGTGCGGTAGCGCAGCATGGGCGGGGCGTCACCGGAGGCCTTGTCGTAGCGGCGCTCCTCGTCGGAGACCAGCACGAACCAGTTCAGCGGCACCTGCCAGGTCGCCGTGCGGATCCACGGCCGGGCGTCGGGGTTGCGGGCCAGCCAGCGTTCGTAGTCCTGGGCGGCCTGGCGGCGTACGAGCGGCGGCAGGACGGCGTCCAGGACCGGCGCCGGCATGCCCTCGGCCAGCTCGTCGAGTGCTTGCCAGCCGCGCAGGCGGGTGCGCCAGGGGCAGACGCAGAGCACCCCGTCGACGTCCAGCACGAAGGCGTCGCCGCTCTCGTGCACCGGCACCGGGATCGGCGGGGTGGGCAGCAGGTCGGCGAGGGAACGGCGCAGCTCGTCCTGGTACGAGGGGCGCGCCGGGCGCCGGGCGTACCGCGCCCAGTGGTCGCGCTCCGGGTCCGGGAAGGCGGCCAGTGGTTCGTACACGCGCAGGTAGGTCGCGTACGGGACGATCACCGAGGACACCTTGGGCACGCCCCTTCCCTCCCCCGCGAGCTACCAGGGAAACCTTCGAAACCCGCCCACAAGCGCGCGGGAAATCTATGCGAAGCGAACCACGGCCGTACCTCGTGCGTGGGTGATCCTGAACACTGCGCGGCTGGCGAGGAGGCGCAGGCTCTAATCTCATGCCCAACAGCCCCGCCACCCGTACGGGAGCTGCTTCCAACCGCCGCAACTTACCTGGGAGTCACCACCGTGACCGACGTAACCGGCGCCTCTGCTGATGTACTGCACACCCTGTTCCACTCGGAGCAGGGCGGTCATGAGCAAGTCGTGCTCTGTCAGGACCGGGCCAGCGGCCTCAAGGCCGTCATCGCCCTCCACTCCACCGCGCTGGGCCCCGCCCTCGGCGGCACCCGCTTCTACCCGTACGCGAGCGAGGAGGAGGCCGTCGCGGACGCGCTGAACCTCGCGCGCGGGATGTCGTACAAGAACGCCATGGCCGGTCTCGACCACGGCGGCGGCAAGGCCGTCATCATCGGCGACCCGGACACGCTGAAGAGCGAGGAGCTGCTCCTCGCCTACGGGCGGTTCGTGGCCTCGCTGGGCGGGCGTTACGTGACGGCGTGCGACGTCGGCACGTACGTCGCCGACATGGACGTGGTGGCCCGCGAGTGCCGCTGGACGACCGGTCGCTCCCCCGAGAACGGCGGCGCGGGCGACTCGTCCGTGCTGACCGCCTTCGGTGTCTTCCAGGGCATGCGGGCCTCCGCCCAGTTCCTGTGGGGCGACCCGTCGCTGCGCGGCCGCAGGGTCGGCGTCGCGGGCGTCGGCAAGGTCGGCCACCACCTCGTGCAGCACCTGCGGGACGAGGGCGCCGAGGTCGTGATCACGGACGTCCGGGAGGAGTCGGTGCGCCGGGTCCTGGACCGGCACCCGGAGGGCGTCACGGCCGTCGCGGACACCGAGGCGCTGATCCGGGTGGAGGGCCTCGACATCTACGCCCCCTGCGCGCTGGGCGGCGCCCTGAACGACGACTCCGTGCCGGTGCTGACCGCCAAGGTGGTGTGCGGCGCGGCCAACAACCAGCTCGCGCACCCGGGCGTGGAGAAGGACCTCGCCGACCGCGGAATCCTCTACGCGCCGGACTACGTGGTGAACGCGGGCGGTGTCATCCAGGTCGCCGACGAGCTGCACGGCTTCGACTTCGAGCGGTGCAAGGCGAAGGCGTCGAAGATCTTCGACACCACACTGGGAATCTTCGCACGTGCGAAGGAAGACGGGATTCCGCCGGCTGCGGCGGCGGACCGGATCGCCGAGCAGCGGATGGCGGAGGCCCGTCGCCGCTGATCTTCGGGCGGGTACCGGAGGCCCGTCGGCGGACGACTTGGAGAGAACTCTCACGTCCGTCGGCGGGTCGGGCGCCAAGAAGAGGTTAAAATCGCGGTTGACCAGCGAGGACGGGGCACCTCGCGGGTTCTGGGACCAGGCCCGTCCTGCGGGCGACGTACCGTATGGGCGTGGGCTCAGGTACCGTGGAAGCCCTACGGACCGGTCTCTCCACGGAGAGCCCGTTCCAGATCATGAACGCGTGTCAAGACTCTGGGGCCGTCGAGCCCCGTATCCGAGGGGGTCGAGCCATGGGGCGCGGCCGGGCAAAGGCCAAGCAGACGAAGGTCGCCCGCCAGCTGAAGTACAGCAGCGGCGGGACTGATCTGTCGCGTCTGGCCAATGAGCTGGGCGCTTCGACTTCGAGCCAGCCGCCGAATGGCGAGCCGTTCGAAGACGACGACGAGGAAGATGACCCGTACGCCCAGTACGCGGATCTCTATAACGACGATGAGGACGAGGACGACGAGTCCGGTCCTTCGTCGCAACGCCGCGGCGCTTGACCGCGCGGCCCTCGCAGTTCTCGTTGTTCTCGTAGCAACTGCACTTCACCCGGTCCGGGGCTTAGGCGCCGGACCGGGTTTTGTGCTGCCGTACTTGGCTTACTTGGCGTAGTCGCCGATGAGCGCCGCGCCCGTGGTGTGCTCGCCGCGCTCGGTGATCTCACCGGCGATCCAGGCTTCCACGCCACGGTCCTCGAGCGTGGCCAGGGCCGCGTCCGCCGACTCCTCGGGGACGATCGCGATCATGCCGACGCCCATGTTCAGCGTCTTCTCCAGCTCCAGGCGCTCGACCTGACCGGTCCGGCCGACGAGGTCGAAGACGGGGGCCGGGGTCCACGTCTCGCGGTCGACGATCGCGTGCAGGCCGTCCGGGATGACGCGGGCCAGGTTGGCCGCCAGGCCGCCGCCGGTGACGTGGCTGAAGGCGTGCACCTCGGTCGTGCGGGTGAGCGCCAGGCAGTCCAGTGAGTAGATCTTGGTGGGCTCCAGGAGCTCCTCGCCGAGCGTGCGGCCGAACTCCTCGATCCGCGCGTCCAGGGCCATGCCCGCCTGGTTCAGCAGGACATGGCGGACGAGCGAGTACCCGTTCGAGTGAAGGCCGGAGGCCGCCATGGCGATGACCGCGTCACCCGTACGGATACGATCCGGGCCGAGCAGCTGGTCGGCCTCGACCACGCCCGTGCCGGCGCCCGCGACGTCGAAGTCGTCTGGGCCCAGCAGCCCCGGGTGCTCGGCCGTCTCGCCGCCCACGAGGGCGCAGCCGGCGAGCACACAGCCCTCGGCGATGCCCTTCACGATGGCGGCGACACGCTCGGGATGGACCTTGCCGACACAGATGTAGTCGGTCATGAAGAGCGGCTCGGCGCCGCACACCACGATGTCGTCCATGACCATGGCGACCAGGTCGTGGCCGATGGTGTCGTAGACGCCGAGCTGCCGGGCGAGGTCGACCTTCGTGCCCACGCCGTCCGTGGCGGAGGCGAGCAGCGGGCGCTCGAAGCGCTTGAGGGCGGAGGCGTCGAAGAGGCCGGCGAAGCCGCCGAGGCCGCCGAGGACCTCGGGGCGCTGCGTCTTCTTCACCCACTCCTTCATGAGTTCCACGGCGCGGTCGCCCGCTTCGATGTCGACGCCGGCAGCTGCGTAGCTGGCACCTTTGGTCTCAGTCATGGCTGTTGAGAGCTTTCGTGTCGTACAGCTGTGTTGCTGCGGGGTCTTACGGGCGACGGATCGCGTCGGCCGCGGCCGTGGCTGCCGGACCGGCGGCCAGCTCGGTCTCCAGAAGCTGCTTGCCCAGCAGCTCGGGGTCCGGGAGGTCCATCGGGTACTCGCCGTCGAAGCAGGCGCGGCAGAGGTTCGGCTTGGCGATGGTGGTCGCCTCGATCATGCCGTCGAGGGAGATGTACGAGAGGGAGTCGGCGCCCAGCGAGGTGCCGATCTCCTCCACGGTCATGCCGTTGGCGATCAGTTCGGCGCGGGTGGCGAAGTCGATGCCGAAGAAGCAGGGCCACTTCACGGGGGGCGACGAGATCCGGATGTGGACCTCGGCGGCGCCCGCCTCGCGGAGCATGCGGACCAGCGCGCGCTGGGTGTTGCCCCGCACGATCGAGTCGTCGACGACGACCAGGCGCTTGCCCTTGATGACTTCCTTGAGCGGGTTCAGCTTCAGTCGGATGCCGAGCTGGCGGATCGTCTGCGAGGGCTGGATGAAGGTCCGGCCGACGTAGGCGTTCTTGACGAGTCCGGCGCCGAAGGGGATTCCGCTGGCCTCCGCGTAGCCGATCGCGGCGGGCGTCCCGGATTCCGGGGTCGCTATGACCAGATCGGCTTCGACGGGGGCTTCCTTGGCGAGCTTGCGACCCATCTCGACACGCGAGAGGTACACGTTCCGGCCGGCGATGTCCGTGTCGGGACGGGCCAGATACACGTACTCGAAGACACAGCCCTTGGGCTTCGCGTCCGCGAATCGGGAGGTGCGCAGGCCGTTCTCGTCGATGGCGACGAACTCGCCCGGCTCGATCTCGCGGACGTACGCGGCGCCGCAGATGTCGAGGGCGGCGGACTCGGAGGCGACGACCCAGCCGCGCTCCAGGCGGCCGAGGACCAGCGGGCGGATGCCCTGCGGGTCGCGGGCCGCGTACAGGGTGTGCTCGTCCATGAAGACGAGGCTGAAGGCGCCCTGGACCTGCGGGAGGACCCTGGCGGAAGCCTCCTCTATGGTGAGCGGCTTGCCGTCGTCGTCGACCTGGGCCGCGAGAAGCGCGGTGAGCAGGTCGGTGTCGTTGGTGGCGGCCACGCGGGTGGACCGGCCGTTGTTGTCCTTCGGGAGGTCGGCGACCATCTCGGCGAGCTGCGCCGTGTTGACCAGGTTGCCGTTGTGGCCGAGCGCGATGGAGCCGTGCGCGGTGGCACGGAACGTCGGCTGGGCGTTCTCCCACACGGAGGCGCCGGTGGTCGAGTAGCGGGCGTGACCGACCGCGATGTGACCCTGGAGCGAACCGAGCGAGGTCTCGTCGAAGACCTGGGACACAAGGCCCATGTCCTTGAAGACGAGGATCTGGGAGCCGTTGCTCACCGCGATACCCGCGGATTCCTGGCCCCGATGCTGGAGGGCGTAGAGCCCGAAGTAAGTGAGCTTGGCGACCTCTTCGCCGGGAGCCCAGACACCGAAGACGCCGCAAGCGTCCTGGGGGCCTTTCTCGCCGGGGAGCAGATCATGACTGAGTCGACCGTCACCACGTGGCACGGCTCCGAGTGTAGGCGAGATCGACCACTGGTCCGAATTGGGGATTCCGGGCTCCGGTGGATCACCGTTCGGCGACGGCGGTGACCCTTGTGCCGTTTGTGCTGGTCAGCGCGAGGGTGCGGTGATCCAGTTCGTACGCGACCGTGCTCCTGAAGAGGCCCAGCAGGGTCTTCTCGGTGTTCATGAGTGAGCGGTCGCACATCATTCGGGTGGTGGCCGGGGCGCCCAGGGTGATATGTCCGTCGCGGACGGTGGCTTTCGCGGTGACGTCGTTGCAGCCCAGGCGGCCGGTGAGCCTGCCCTTCGCGTCCACGGTCAGATACGCCTTGGCGCCTTCGGGAAGGGACTCGGCGACGTCCGCGTCACCGAGTGCCGTGATGGTCCACTTCGTGCCGTGGAGCGGGGCGTCCTGCTCCTTGGTGAGGTGGACGCGGTCGCCGTCGTCCGTGGTGAGCGTCAGCGCGTTCTTGCCGACCTCGGCCGTCAGCGCACCGTCGGCGAGCGTACGCGCGAGGGTGTCCTCGAACTTCATGGCGCCCTCTTCGCAGGCCATCTCCGTTGCCTGTGTCTCGCCGAGGTCGAGGCGGTCGCCCTTGAAGTCGGCGGTCGCGTAGAAGTGGTTGCAGCCGTAGTTGCCCTGGACCTTGCCGTCGTCGCCGATCTCGACGTTCGCTCCGGTGGCGGCCTTCCTGCTGGTCCCCTTCACGGTGACGCTGTCGACGGTCCAGTGGACGCCGGTGACGGACGACCGCGTGCCCGCACCGACCGAGGTGCTTCCCGTCTCGTTGCCGCAGGCCACGGCGAGCGGGAACACGGTGAGGGTGGTGAGCGTCAGGGCGGAGAGTGTCAGTCGCTGCCTGTCCATGCCGATGTGACGGGACGGGCGGGGTGATTGGTTCCATCCGCCCTCCACGCCAGGGGGGCTCAGCCCATCAGGGGCAGCAGCCCGCCCAGGTCCGCCCGCTCCCCGCTCGCGCTGACCTTCGCCTCGTCGAGGGCGGTCTTCCAGGCGAGGCGTCCGGTCGCGAGCCGGATCCAGGTCAGCGGATCGGTCTCGACGACGTTCGGCGGGGTGCCGCGGGTGTGCCGGGGCCCCTCGACGCACTGCACGACGGCGTACGGCGGGATCCGCACCTCGGTCGAGGCGCCGGGCGCCCGCGCGGCGAGGGTGTCGGCCAGCAGCCGGGTGCAGGCGGCGAGCGCCTGGCGGTCGCAGGGGATGCCGAGGCCGGGGACGGCGCGGTTCAGGTCGTCGGTGTGCACGACGAGTTCGACGGTGCGGGTGACGAGGTAGTCGCCGAGGGACAGGGCGCCCGCGCTCGTGGCGAGCAGCCGGTCCGCCGGGGCGGCCGCCAGATCCTCGGTGATCCGCTCCTCGACCTGGGCGTAGAGCGCGTCGAGGTCGGGGTTGGCCTCGGCGAGCGCGCGCGTGCCGTCGTCGATGGCGCCGGCCCGCGCGGCGGTCCCGGACGCCCAATCCAGCAGGCCGAGTTCGGCCTTCGCCGGTTCCTCGCGGTCGAGGTTGCGGCTGACGGTCGCGACGGCCATGGTGAGGTGCGCGGCCAGCTCCCGTACGGTCCAGTCCCCCAGGTCCGTGGGCAGCGCCAGCTGCTCTTCGTCGAGCGCGCTCACGCCTGCTCGTACGTGCGCGAACTGTGCGAGAACCGCCGTGCGGATCTTGGCGGGGTCGTACGTGCGCGCGCGCTTCTTGGCTGGGGGCATGGCGGAGAGCCTAGGGCTTCACCGCGTATCCGCTCAGGCCCTTTTCGACCAGCCCGAAGGCCTTTTCGGTGCGTTCGGCGGCGTCGGCGGCGACCGAGTCAGGGCTCTCGCCGGCGGTGACGCGGTTGTGGTGTTCCTCGATCAGGGCGTTGCGTGCGGCGCTGAGCATGGCGGCGGCGATCGTGGCGAGCGTCGGGTCGCCGGTCTCCTCGGCGAGGAGGGCGGACAGGTCCCGGGTGCCCTTCTGGGCGGCGATGAAGGCACGTTCCATCAGGACCGGTGTCTCCATGACGAGTTGGCGCACCTGGCGGGAGAAGGGCTCGCTGTGCAGTCCCACCGCCGGGTCGCGCGCCTCGACCATCTCCAGGAACTGGCGGCGTACGGCATCCACCGCGGACTCGCCCGGCTCGCGATCGCGGACCGCGCGGGCCGCGTCGGAGAAGTGCTCCGCCACAGGGAGGAAGACCAAGTCCTCTTTGGAACCGAAGTAGTTGAAGACGGTCATCTTGGAGACCTCGGACGCGTCGGCGATCTCCTGCATCGAGACGTTGTCGAAGCCACGCTCGACGAACAGCTCGACGGCGGTCCGGTAGATCCGCTTCCCGGTCTGCAGCTTCTTGCGCTCGCGCAGCCCCATCACCTCAGCCATGGCCACACTGTACCAAGGCGAAATTTAAGCTCAGCAGAAAACTCGCCCCGGATGAAAACTCATCTCGGATAAAAGATTGACTCAGTACATGTTGTTGGGTCATCGTGGTGCCCATGACCGAGACCCAGCGCAAAGTCGGCTTCCTCGTCTGCCTCCTGACGATCGTTCTGGCCGTCCTGGACCTGCAGATCGTGTCCGCCGCCACCGTTCCGATCGTCCGCGACCTCGATCCCGCCCACGGCATCGACAAGATCCCGTGGCTGGTCAGCGCGTACGCACTCGCCTCGGCCGCGATGCTGCCGCTGTACGGCAAGCTCTGCGACGTCCTCGGCCCCAAGCGCGTGTTCACGGGCGCGATCGCCACCTTCCTGCTGGGCTCCGCGCTCTGCGGCGCCGCCCAGTCGATGACCCAGCTCATCGCGGCCCGCGCGATACAGGGCCTGGGCGGCGGCGGTCTGATGAGCGTCACGATGGTGGTGATCGCCCACCTCAAGGGCCCGGGCGAGAAGGGCGCCGGCAAGGGCACGAATGTCGGCGGGCTCGTCGCGGGCGGCGCCATGGCCATAGGCCCCTGGATCGGCGGCCTGCTGGCCGACCACGCGAGCTGGCGCTGGATCTTCTACGTCAACCTGCCGGTCGGCTTCGCGGTGCTGACCGCCTCCGCCTTCGCCCTGAAACTGCCGGAGCAGCATGTGCGCCGCCCGATCGACTATGCGGGCGCCGCGCTCGCGGCAGCGTTCTCCAGCGCGCTGCTCCTGGTCACCGACTGGGGCGGCAATCAGTACGCCTGGTCGTCACCCGTCGTCATCGGGCTGATCCTGGCGGCCGCCGCGGCCCTCGCCCTCTTCATGTGGCGGCAGACCCGGGCTCCCGAACCCGTGCTCCCGCTCTCCCTGTTCAGGGTCCGCGAGCTGCGCCTGGGCTTCGCCATCCAGGCGATCATGGGCGGCTCGATGATGTGCGCCATCTACTACGTACTGATCTATCTGCAGGTCGCACGCGGCATAGGCAGCTCCTCCGCAGGCCTCTACCTGCTTCCGATGGCGGTCGGCATGTCGGCGACCGGACTGCTCTCCGGCCCGCTCGCCGCCCGCGGCTGGACGGCTCGCACCTTCACCGTCAGCGGCACGCTCACCACCACCCTCACCTTCGTGCTGCTCGCCACCACCACGGGGCCCGACACCTCGCTGTGGCTGATCCGCACCGAACTCCTGCTGGCCGGCGCCGGGTTCGGGCAGCTGCTCGGCCAGCTGATCCTGCTCGTCCAGGACGCCGCCCCACGCCACCAGCTCGGCGTCGCCACGACCTCGATCCGCTTCTTCCAGACCCTGGGCACCGCCCTCGGCGCCTCCGTCTTCGGCACGATCCTGGCCCGCATGTACGCCGCCTACGGACCCGGCGGTGACGTCAGCGCCCTCGCCCGGCTGACCGGCGCGGCCCACACGGACGGCGTGCACGCCTTCATCGACGCGACGCAGGTGGCGTTCTGGGGCGGCGCCGGCCTGATGACCCTGGCCGGACTGCTGGCCCTGCGGCTGCCGAAGGAGCACGGGTCGCAGGGCCCGGCACCGATACGGGAGGCCGAACCGGTCCCGGCCTGACGCTCACATGGCAAAGGCCTCGCCCGTCGAAACGGGCGAGGCCTTGACCGTCGTACGACTGCTCGACTGCCTGACCGCTTACGCGAGCAGCGCCGGGATGGTGCCCTCGTGCGCCGTGCGCAGCTCCTCCAG
Source organism: Streptomyces sp. SAS_270 (assembly GCF_052543295.1). NCBI lineage: Bacteria > Bacillati > Actinomycetota > Actinomycetes > Kitasatosporales > Streptomycetaceae > Streptomyces > Streptomyces sp. SAS_270. The sequence continues at coordinate 242,116 of NZ_JBMNDS010000002.1, read as the reverse complement.
GGGGAGCGCGAACTCGCCCTGGACGTCCACGGTGTCTCCGTCGACGACGCCGATACGGGTCACGGGCAGACCGCGGGCCCCGCACATGTCGTTGAAGCGGAGCTCCTCCGAGCGCGGGACGGCGACGACCGCACGGCCCGCCGACTCCGAGAAGAGGAAGGTGAACGCGTCGAGACCGTCCGGGACGATCAGCCGCGCGCCCTTGCCGCCGAGCAGTGCCGACTCGACCACGGCCTGGATCAGACCGCCGTCGGACAGGTCGTGCGCGGAGTCGATCATCCCGTCGCGGGAGGCGGAGATCAGGATCTCGCCGAGCAGCCGCTCACGCTCCAGGTCGACCTTCGGGGGCAGACCGCCGAGGTGGTCGTGGACGACCTGCGACCAGGCCGAACCGCCGAACTCCTCGCGGGTGTCACCGAGCAGGTAGAGGAGCTGGCCCTCTTCCTGGAAGGCGACGGGCGTGCGGCGGGCGACGTCGTCGATGACGCCCAGCACGGCCACGACCGGGGTCGGGTGGATGGCGGCCTCGCCCGTCTGGTTGTACAGCGAGACGTTGCCACCGGTCACCGGGGTGCCCAACTGCAGGCAGCCGTCGGCCAGTCCACGGATGGCCTCCGCGAACTGCCACATCACCGCCGGGTCCTCGGGCGAGCCGAAGTTCAGACAGTCGGAGACGGCGAGCGGCTTGGCACCGGTCGTCGCCACGTTGCGGTACGCCTCCGCGAGCGCCAACTGCGCGCCGGTGTACGGGTCGAGCTTCGCGTACCGGCCGTTGCCGTCGGTCGCGATGGCGACGCCGAGGCCGGTCTCCTCGTCGATGCGGATCATGCCCGAGTCCTCGGGCTGCGCCAGCACCGTGTTGCCCTGCACGAAGTGGTCGTACTGCGAGGTGATCCACTTCTTGGACGCCTGGTTCGGGGACGAGACCAACCGGAGGACCTGGTCCTTCAGTTCGTCCGACGTCGCAGGCCGGGGCAGCTTGTTCGCGTCGTCCGCCTGAAGTGCGTCCTGCCACTCGGGGCGGGCGTACGGGCGCTCGTAGACCGGGCCGTCGTGCGCGACGGTGCGCGGGTCGACGTCGACGATCTTGCCGCCGTGCCAGTAGATCTCAAGACGGTCGCCGTCAGTCACTTCGCCAATGACCGTGGCGATGACGTCCCACTTGTCGCAGATCTCCAGGAAGCGGTCGACCTTCGAGGGCTCGACGACCGCGCACATGCGCTCCTGCGACTCGCTCATGAGGATTTCCTCGGGCGAGAGCGTGGAGTCGCGCAGCGGTACGTCGTCCAGGGTGACGCGCATGCCGCCGGAGCCGTTGGACGCCAACTCGCTGGTGGCGCAGGACAGTCCGGCCGCACCGAGGTCCTGGATGCCGACGACCAGCTTCTCGGCGAACGCCTCCAGGGTGCACTCGATGAGCAGCTTCTCCTGGAAGGGGTCGCCGACCTGCACGGCGGGACGCTTCGACGGCTTGGCGTCGTCGAAGGTCTCGGAGGCCAGGATGGAGGCGCCGCCGATGCCGTCGCCGCCCGTGCGGGCCCCGTACAGGATGACCTTGTTGCCCGAGCCGGACGCCTTGGCGAGGTGGATGTCCTCGTGCCGCATCACGCCGATGGCGCCGGCGTTGACCAGCGGGTTGCCCTGGTAGCAGGCGTCGAAGACGACCTCGCCGCCGATGTTCGGCAGGCCCAGGCAGTTGCCGTAGCCGCCGATGCCCGCGACCACGCCCGGCAGGACGCGCTTGGTGTCGGGGTGGTCGGCCGCGCCGAAGCGCAGCGGGTCGACGACCGCGACCGGGCGCGCGCCCATCGCGATGATGTCGCGCACGATGCCGCCGACGCCGGTGGCCGCGCCCTGGTAGGGCTCGACGTACGACGGGTGGTTGTGCGACTCGACCTTGAAGGTGACCGCGTAGCCCTGGCCGACGTCGACGACACCGGCGTTCTCACCGATGCCGACGAGCAACGCATCGCTCTGCGGGGCCTTCTCGCCGAACTGGCGCAGGTGCACCTTGGACGACTTGTAGGAGCAGTGCTCGGACCACATGACCGAGTACATGGCGAGCTCGGCGCCGGTGGGCCGGCGGCCGAGGATCTCCACGACCCGCTCGTACTCGTCCTTCTTCAGGCCGAGTTCGGCCCAGGGCAGCTCGACGTCAGGGGTAGCGGCCGCGTTCTCGACCGTGTCCAGAGGCGTGCGGCTCATGCGTTGACCAGCTTCTTGAGGATCGAGGTGAAGAAGGGGAGGCCGTCGGTGCGACCGGACCCGATGAGGGGCTCGACCGCGTGCTCCGGGTGCGGCATGAGGCCCACGACGTTCCCGGCCTCGTTGGTGATGCCGGCGATGTCGTTGAGCGAGCCGTTCGGGTTGAAGTCCACGTAACGGAACGCGACCCGGCCCTCCGCCTCCAGCATGTCGAGGGTGCGCGCGTCGGCGACGTACCGCCCGTCCATGTTCTTCAGCGGGATGTGGATCTCCTGGCCGGCCGTGTAGTCGGCGCTCCAGGCGGTCTCCGCGTTCTCCACCCGCAGCTTCTGGTCACGGCAGATGAAGTGAAGGTGGTCGTTGCCGAGCATCCCGCCGGGCAGGAGATGCGCCTCCGTGAGGACCTGGAAGCCGTTGCAGATGCCGAGAACCGGCATTCCCGACTTCGCCTGCTCGATGACGGTCTCCATCACCGGCGAGAAGCGCGAGATCGCGCCGGCCCGCAGATAGTCGCCGTAGGAGAAACCGCCGGGCAGCACCACGGCGTCGACCTGCTTGAGGTCCTTGTCCTTGTGCCAGAGAGCGACGGGCTCCGCGCCGGCGATCCTGATCGCACGCTGCGTGTCCCGGTCGTCGAGGCTGCCGGGGAAAGTGACGACGCCAATACGAGCGGTCACTTCGCGGCCTCCGCGACTTCCTCCACCTTGACGGTGAAGTTCTCGATCACGGTGTTGGCGAGGAAGGATTCCGCAAGATCGTGGATGCGGGCGAGAGCGGCATCGTCCACCGGCCCGTCAACTTCCAGTTCGAATCGCTTTCCCTGACGTACGTCGGAGATGCCCTCGAAACCGAGGCGCGGCAGTGCACGCTGCACCGCCTGGCCCTGGGGGTCGAGGATCTCCGGCTTGAGCATGACGTCGACTACGACGCGTGCCACTGGCACTCCCGGTGTGTGGTGCTGAGCAGGTTCCTTCAGACTACCTGCACAAAATTTCTACTCGCGTAGATTCGTAGCTTCCTACGTGACCGTCATCACCAACACGAGTCAGCGGGGGTACCTTCACGGAAAATTCGGGGAAAAATCCCGGAAGACCGGTGGAAGTCCATTGCGCCGGGACACGCGGAGGGATTTAGTCGGTCTTCACATTGCAATGCCAGGCACTGTACAAATGAATTGGCAATAGCCGATACTTTCCTCAATAACAGCCGGACAGTCGACATCTCTCCGACATCTTCATGACGTCTCAGCACGTCATGGGGTGTGATCGCGGAGGTGCCGCACGAAGGGACCGATATTCGTGGCGCAGCGTGTCGTGGTCACTCTCTCCGACGACATCGACGGCTCAGAAGCGGCGGAGACGATCGCCTTCGGTCTGGACGGCAAGTCGTACGAGATCGACCTGAATCAAGCCAACGCCAAGAAACTGCGGACGGCCCTCGCCCAGTACGTCGAGGCAGGCCGCAAGCAGTCGAAGTCCGGGAAGGCGTACACGCACACCGCGTTGACCCCCGACCCGGCGGCCGTCCGCGCCTGGGCCCGCTCCAACAAGCTGGACGTGCCGCCGCGGGGCCGCATCCCCAAGAAGGTCTACGAGGCGTTCGCCGAGGCGCACTGACGCGTCGGCCGAAGCGCCTGCCGACGAACCCGTCAACGAAGCCGTCGACGGACCGGCCGACGCCGGCCGGCTCCCGGCGGAGCCGCGCCGGGCCCTTCGCGGGGCCCGGCCATCCGCCCCTGAGGACAGTCGACTTGCGCTCACCCCCCGCTGGTCAGCTAGAGTCTGGAACACGCCGAGGGGCCAGGCCGAAAAGCCGAACCTCACGGAGTCACGCGGGTGTAGTTCAGTAGCAGAACATCCCCCTTCCAGGGGGAAGGCGCAGTGTGCAATTCCTGTCACCCGCTCTGCATCCCTTACCGGGCATCCTTCTGGATCAGGTAAGGTGGTGCTCGCGCCGATCAGTGAGAGCTGGTCGGAGGCAATGCGGACGTAGCTCAGTTGGTAGAGCGCAACCTTGCCAAGGTTGAGGTCGCCAGTTCGAACCTGGTCGTCCGCTCCAGAAGAAAGACCCCGGTCATCGACCGGGGTCTTTTTCGTGCTCGCGATCTCCGCGACGGCCGTGCTCTCTGACATTTGTCATGGGGAGTGATGACACCGCGCACTGCTGTCGGGTCCCGTCCGCGGGGACGCTGATTTCATGAACAGCAACGAGCACGACGACGTGATTGAGGTCACTGACCTGCGGCGCGTGTACGGGGGAGACGGCCGCGGAGGCGCGGGGCGCGGCGGGGAATTCGAGGCTGTGCGCGGAGTCACGTTCTCGGTGGCCCGTGGTGAGGTCTTCGCGCTCCTCGGCACGAACGGCGCCGGCAAGACATCGACGGTCGAGCTGCTGGAAGGGCTCGCGCCCCCGGCCGCCGGGCGCGTACGCGTCCTCGGACACGATCCGTACACGCAACGGGCGGCCGTACGGCCCCGGATCGGCGTGATGCTGCAGGAGGGCGGCTTCCCCTCCGAGCTGACGGTCGCGGAGACCGTACGGATGTGGGCGGGCTGCACCAGCGGGGCCCGGCCGCTGGACGAGGCGCTGGCGCTGGTCGGCCTGGAGCGACGGGCCCGCGTACGGGTCAAGCAGCTGTCCGGCGGCGAACGGCGACGCCTGGACCTGGCGCTCGCGCTCCTCGGCCGCCCCGAGGTCCTCTTCCTCGACGAGCCGACGACCGGGCTCGACGCCGAAGGGCGCCGGGAGACCTGGGAGTTGGTACGGCAGCTGCGCGACGACGGTACGACCGTGCTGCTGACCACGCACTACCTGGAGGAGGCGGAGGAACTGGCCGACCGGCTGGCGATCCTCCACGAGGGGCGCATCGCCGTCTCCGGCACGCTCACCGAGGTGACCGCCTCCCAGCCCTCACGAATCTCCTTCGCACTGCCCGACGGCTGGTTCGTCGGAGACCTGCCGCCCCTCGCCGACCTCGGCGTGAGCGGCCACGACACGTCCGGCCGCACGGTCCGGCTGCGCACCAACGAACTCCAACGCACCGCCACCGCGCTTCTGGTGTGGGCCGAGCGGGCCGGTGTCGAACTGCGCGGACTCGATGTGCGCGCCGCCTCGCTGGAGGAGGCCTTCCTGCGGATCGCGCGGGAGGCGGCGGGACGGCAGGGGGCCGCGGACACCATGACCGAGAAGGAGGTCGTGGCATGAGCGCGGTGACAGCGAGCACGATGACAGTGACCACTCCGGCCGGCCGGCTGGGCGCCCTCGCGCGAGCCGAGCTGACACTGCTGAGCCGCAACAAGGGCGCGATGGTCACGGCGCTGTTCGTACCGCTCGCGGTGCCGTTCAGCATGCGGCCCGCGGTCGAGGGGCTGGACCTCAAGGCCGAGGGCCTCACCGTCGGCACGGTGATGCTCACCGCCGCGATCGGCTTCTCCCTGCTCTTCACGGTGTACTCGTCGCTGGTCAGCGTCTACGTCGCCCGCCGCGAGGAACTCGTCCTCAAACGGCTGCGCACCGGCGAACTCGGCGACCACGAGATCCTCACCGGCGCCGCGCTGCCCGCCGCCACCCTAGGCCTCCTGCAGTCCCTGCTGCTCGCCGTCGGCTGCACCGCGCTGCTCGACGCCCCGGCGCCTCGCGCGCCCCATCTGGCCGTCCTGGGGCTGCTGTTGGGCCTCGTGCTGTGCGCCGCGCTGGCGGCGCTCACCGCGAGCTTCAGCAGGACCGTGGAGAGTGCGCAGGTCACCGCGCTGCCGGTGCTGTTCGTGTCCATGTTCGGCTCGGGCATCGCGCTGCCTCCCGAGGTGCTGCCCGACCGGGTCGCCTCCTTCTGCGAACTCCTGCCGCTCTCCCCGGCGATCCGGCTGCTCCGGGCCGGCTGGAGCGGCGGTGGCTGGAGCGGCGGCCTCTCCCCGTACGAGGCGTTGGGCGCCGTCAGCACGGCAGTGGCCTGGACGGTCGTCGCCGTGTTTGCTGTACGACGGTGGTTCCGCTGGGAGCCGCGGCGGTGAGCGGGCACGTACACAGGGGCGGGGCATGAGCAGACCGGGCAACTGGTGGCGGCGCAAGAGCACCGCGCAGCAGGTCGAGACGTACACACGCTGGTCGTTCCACTTCTTCGCCGTGATCGAGGTCGCCGCGTTCGGACTGCCGGCCTTCTCCCAGGTCGGAACACCTCTCTCGGGCTGGCTGCTGCTGGTGGTGGGCGTGCACGCGCTGTGCTGCGCCGTGACCGCGTCGCGGGCGATCGACTGGACCCGCGGCCGCCGCGAACAGCCCGTACGGCTCCTGATCATGCTCGGGGCGGTCACCGCGCTGCTCGCGATCGCCGCGATCGGGCTCGCGGAACGGGGCCCCGACACCGACGGCGTCGACACCGTCGCGGGCTCGCTCTTCGGCGGCGTACTGAGCTTCGGTGCCGGCACCCTCGCGCTCGGCATCCGCAACCGACGGCGCGTGTTCGCGGTGGTGACCGGCTTCGCGGCGGGCGGCGGAATCACGGCGTTCCCGCTGGGCATGCCCGGCTCCACCGCCCTGGCCACAGCCGTCGTCGTGCTGGTCGGCGCCGGCTTCCTCGCCTTCACCTCGCTCTTCTCCGTCTGGCTGCTCAACGCCGTCTACGCGCTCGACGAGGCCCGCGAGACCCGCGCCCGCCTCGCCGTCGCCGAGGAACGGCTCCGTTTCGGGCGTGACCTGCACGACGTGATGGGCCGCAACCTCGCGGTGATCGCGCTGAAGAGCGAGCTGGCCGTGCAACTGGCGCGGCGGGAGAGGCCCGAGGCAGTGGACCAGATGATCGAGGTGCAGCGGATCGCCCGGGAGTCGCAGCGGGAGGTCCGCGAGGTCGTACGGGGATACCGGGAAGCCGACCTGGACACCGAACTCACCGGTGCACAGGGCGTGTTGAGGGCCGCCGGGATCACCTGCGAAGTGACCGGGGAGTCCGCCGGGCTCCCCGCCGGGGTGCAGTCGGCGCTCGGCTGGGTGGTGCGGGAGGCGGCCACGAACGTGCTGCGGCACGGGGACGCCGAGCGCTGCACCGTAACCCTGCGGGTCGCGGAGGGGCGGGTCGTGCTCACGGTGGAGAACGACGGGGTGCGGGGGCCCGGGGAGGGCCGGGGCTCCGGGCTCGCGGGGCTGCGGGAGAGGTTGTCGGCGATCGACGGGGAGCTGCGGGCGGGGCCGGCCGGGAAGGGGCTGTTCCGGCTCACGGCGGAGGTGCCGTTGCCCGAGAGCGTGGGGGAACCGGGGTCCGTCCTTCTTCCGGCGGGCGAGGTGGCGTCGTGACGACCCCCGTACAGCCGGTACCGGCCGGGGAGCCCGTGCGGCCCGTACGCCTTCTCCTCGCCGACGACGAGCATCTGATCCGGGGCGCGCTTGCCGCGCTGCTGGCGCTGGAGGACGACCTGGTCGTGGTGGCCGAGGCGGCCACCGGTCCGGAGGCGCTGGCGATGGCGCGGGCGCACGCTCCCGACGTCGCCGTCCTCGATCTGCAGATGCCGGGGGCGGACGGTGTGAGGGTGGCCACATCGCTGCGGACCGAACTGCCTGCGTGCCGGGTACTGATCGTGACTAGTCACGGGCGCCCCGGCCATCTGAAGCGGGCGCTTGCGGCAGGTGTGCGAGGGTTCGTCCCGAAGACGGTCAGCGCGCAGCGGCTCGCGGAGATCATCCGTACCGTGCACGCGGGAAACCGTTATGTGGACCCCGAGTTGGCCGCCGACGCGATCGCCGCCGGGGACTCGCCGCTGACCGCGCGCGAGGCCGAGGTGCTCGAATTCGCCGCCGACGGGGCGCCCGTCTCGGAGATCGCCGAGCGGGCCGCGCTGTCCCAGGGGACCGTACGGAACTATCTGTCGTCCGCCGCCTCCAAGCTCGGAGCGGAGAACCGGCACACGGCAGTGCGTCTCGCACGGGAGCGAGGTTGGGTATAGTTGGCCTCGCGCCACGGCGCAGTGCGGACGTAGCTCAGTTGGTAGAGCGCAACCTTGCCAAGGTTGAGGTCGCCAGTTCGAACCTGGTCGTCCGCTCCGCAGAACGAAGGCCCCGGTCGGTTGACCGGGGCCTTTGTCGTACGTTCGCCATCCGCCGGCCCCGCTGAAACGGGGCCGGCGTGGTGCCGTCACGACCAGTTCGCGCCCGTCAGGCGCTCGTACGCGTCGATGTACTTCGCGCGCGTCGCGTCCACGACCTGCTGGGGCAGGGCGGGCGGCGGCTGCTCGCTCCTGCGGTCCCAGCCGGACTCGGCGGAGGTCAGCCAGTCGCGCACGAACTGCTTGTCGTACGACGGCTGGGCGCGGCCCGGCTGCCACGACTCGGCGGGCCAGAAGCGCGACGAGTCCGGGGTCAGCACCTCGTCGGCGAGGACGAGCGTCTCCCTCTCGAAGCCGAACTCGAACTTCGTGTCCGCGAGGATGATGCCCCGCTCGCGCGCGATGTCGCGGGCGCGGCCGTAGACGGCGAGCGTCGTCTGACGCAGTTGGGCCGCGGTGTCGGCGCCCACCTGGCGGGCGACCTCCTCGTACGGCACGTTCTCGTCGTGCTCGCCGACCGCGGCCTTGGTGGCCGGGGTGAAGATCGGCGCCGGCAGCTCCGAGCCGTCGGTCAGGCCCTCGGGGAGCGCGAGTCCGCAGACGGTGCGGGACTCGTTGTACTCGACCAGGCCCGAGCCGGTGAGGTAGCCGCGCGCCACACACTCCACCGGGACCATCCGCAGCGACTTGCACACGAGCGTACGGCCGAGCCAGTCGGCCGGGGCGCCCGGCGGGAGTTCGGTGCTCAGGACGTGATTCGGCGCCAGGTCAGCGAGCTGGTCGAACCACCAGAGGGAAAGCTGGGTGAGTACGCGGCCCTTGTCGGGGATCTCCGTGGGGAGCACCCAGTCGTAGGCCGACAGGCGATCGCTGGCAACCATGATGAGGTCGCCCGCCTCGTTCTGGTACAGGTCGCGCACCTTGCCGGTGTGCAGATGCACCAGACCCGGGACCTGGAGGGGCTCGGGCTTTTCGACGAATCCGGACACGGTTCCTCCCCGTGGTTCTGTCTGAATGGCTCGATTCTCCCGTATCCGGGAGCGCGCCGCGGACAGGGGGTTCAGTCGCGTTTGCAGATGCGGTCCAGAAGGTTCGCGGTCGCGCGCTGGATACGGGTGTCCACGTGCCCCGGACGGTCCAGGGACGGGGACCAGGCAAACGTTCCGGAGGCGAAGACCAGGGCGCCGGACGGGGCACGGTAGAGGGAGGTCTCCTGGTGTCGGGTGGTGCCCTCGCTGTCCCGGTACGGGGAGTGCGCGAGGAGGATGCGGCCCTGGTGCTCGGGGAGCGGGGCGCGCGGGAAGTAGCGGTCGGCCTCGCCCGCGACCATGCCTTCGAGTTCGTCGCCCTCGTGCGCGCCGGTCGCGTCCCACAGCCAGTGATCGGCGTTGCGGACCACCAAGGGGCTCGGCTCCGGGACCCGTCCCGCGTACTGGATGCCGATGAGCTGCTGCTCCGGGCGGTCGATCTCACGCCACAGGGCCGGTTTGCCCGGGCAGCGGCGCTTGAGGCAGGTGAGGAGGCGGTCGCCGACGCCTGACGGGGACGGGCCCAACTCCACCTGCCAGTACAGGGTGTTGGCGGAGAGGAAGACGAGGGAGGTGCCGTGGTCGCGGGCACGCTCCGTGGTGCGGCGCATCTGGGTCGACCAGTACTCGTCGTGACCCGGGAAGACCAGGCCCCGGTAGCGGGTCGGGTCGACTCGGCCGGCGTGCAGGTCGCGGGCGTCGGCGTAGGCGAGGTCGTAGCCGTAGCGCTCCGCCCAGCGGATGAAGTCGTAGGCGTGGCCCACGTGGAGGGGCAGGCCCGCGCCCGCGTACGGACGGTCGAAGGACACCGTCGTCGCGGCGTCCGCCTCGCCGAGGAGCCGGCCCTCGTCGTCCCACGCGTGGTAGAGGCTCGCGCCCGTGCGGCCGTCCTCCGGATAGAGGTTGTACGCCTGCCAGGTGATGTCGGGGAGCAGGAGCAGCAGATCGGCGGGGTGGTCGTCGCGGATGGTGAAGGGGATGTGCGAGCGGTAGCCGTCGATCGTGGTGAGGACGGCGACGTACGCGCCGAGGCTCCAGTAGGAGGGGATCTGCAGCCGCCATGACAGCCACCAGTGGTGGCAGGAGACCGTGCGGTCCGCGGTGAGGGGCGGGGGCTGGACGATGCCGGACAGGCGGGGGCTCGTGGTGATCTTCGATGCGCCGTCGCCGCCGTAGTGGCCGATGCGGTAGATGTCGACGCTGAATTCCTGGGGCGGGTCGACGGTGATGTGGAAGTCGATGGCCTCGCCCGGCGCGGCCGCTCCGGTGGAGGAGAAGCCCTTGATCTGGCGGCGGACGTCGTCCGCGGAGCGGGGGCCTCCGGCCTGGCGGGGGGTGGGGATTCTGGGGGTGGGCTCGTGGGGGGAGCGGGCTGGGGCGAGGTCCACGTACCAGGGGACCACGTGGCCGGTGTCGTCGAAGTAGGTCTCGCTGCCGCGGAGCCAGGGGACGGGGCCCTGGCCGAAGGGGTCCGTCACGGCGTGCGCGAGTGCTCCCGACTCCCAGCGGCGTACGTGCTCGGATCCCATGCCGGCTCCCTCCCTCGTGCCCCCGTCGGCTCGCAATCCCTTGCTGTGCGCATGACCGGACCCAGCACATCACATTACGCATGCGAGTCGTTACCGTTCGTCGCGAATTTCTGACGGGGGGCGCCGTTCGCGGTGCGGTGCGGGGGGGGCGGGTCCGTGCCGTCTGCTGGCGTGGGCGCCTGTCGCAGGGGGGTGTGTTGTGGGTCGGGTCCGTGCCGGTACGTCTTGCCCGTCGCCGCGTGGGCGTACTGCCCGGGGGTCACATCGGCGGGACTTGACTGGGAGTCGGCTACGCGACGGGCAGAGACGTACCGGCACGGACCCTTCCGTGCGTACGCGACTGCGGGGGCGTGGGGGGCGCGCGTGTGGCGCCGGGGGCCGGCGAAGCCGCGTTACTGCGGGCAATCGTGCCGCCAGGGGCGGCACGGGTGGGCGCAGCGGCGCCCCGTAAGCGCCGGGTTGCGTGACCCACACCCGGCCGGCACCCACACCGGGTGACCGTTCAAACCAGGGGTGAGAGGGGTTTGCCCGCCCACCCCGGGTGACCGGGGTCTGGTCGGGTCAGACCAGGCGGACTGGTTTTTCCGGGCGGACGCCGAGGTGGCGGAGCCAGTCGCGCAGAGGGACGGGATCCCCGTGCTCGACGAGGGTGAGAACACGAGGAGACAGATCGGCGGCACGCTCACCGTCGACAAGAAGCATCGGCCCGTCGAGCCAGTCCAGCCCCGGCGTCGCCCCCGCCGTGTCCATCGCCGCACAGCACACCATCGCCGTAACGTGATCGGACAGCAGTTCACGCCCGGTCCGCGGGGGTTGCAGCGGGAAGAGGGGAAGCATCCCGTCGTCCCACAGCGCCCGGTCGGGCCCCTGCGGCTCCGTACCCGCCGCCGCCGCGGACACCACCGGCGCCGCAGCCTCCTCGCGGGCCACCTCCGCCGTGAGCCCGGCCGCCAGCGAGACCGTCCGCTCGTTCCCGAGACCGGCCCCCTCCTCGTCGCCCTCGGATTCCTCACCCATGTTCTTGTAGGCGCCCGACCCGTCGGGCGCCTGGGCCGAGGGCGATGCGGCTGACGTAGGCGTGGTCAGGTGGTCCATCACCCGTGCCAGCGTCGGGCCGCCGGAGTCCGAGGTCGCCGGGTCCGTCGAGTGACGGACGCCCAACGCGTCCAGGACACGGTGGAGGCGGGCCGCGTCGGCGCGCCATTTGCGGTCGACGACCTCGTCCGGGTACTCCTGCCAGCCCACCGGCGCCCAGTCGGGCCCGGGCTCGGCGGGACCCCCGTGGAAGAGACGCGCGGCGAGCAGTGACGCGGCCTCGTCGACCGCGCCGGGCTCTTCGAGCAGGTCACAGGCGGGGCGCTCGCCGAGGCGGGAGGTGAAGCCCTCCGCCAGTCGGTCGCGGCGGGAGAGCTCGGTGAGGGCCGCGACGACCCCCGCGTCCAGGCGGGAGGGCCAGCGCCCCATCCGCCAGGCCGGCAGCGCGACGCGCGTGAGCAGCCGGTCCCACCCGGCGTACGCCAGGCCGACCTGTTCCTGCGCGACGATCCGCAGGCCGTAGTCCACAGCCTGTGCGCGCTCGGCGGCGGCCGCCGCGACGCCCCGCTCCATCTCGGCCGCGTGTCCGCGGCAACTGCGCAGCAACAGGCGGGTCACCCAGCCGACGCCGCCCAGCACCATCCGGGCCAGGGGTCCGCGAGCGGGCGCCGAGGTGACTGCCACGGCCGCGTCCAGACCTCGTACGAAACGACGCGCCGCGGCTATGTCCGGGTGCGCGGAAGGGCCCGTACCGGCGACGACCGGGGCCAGGACCGCGCGCAGTTCGCCGACCCGCATCCACCACAGGAACGGCGAGCCGATGACGAGGACGGGGGTCGCGGGCACCCGGCGCAGGTTCCGGCCCGCGCGGGCGCGGCCGAGCACCTGCGGGAGGCCGCCTGTCAGACCCCGTACATCGGACGGCGGGCCGTGGGCCGGGTGGGTGCGGTCCTCCAGCCAGCTGTCGCAGTCCGGGGTGAGGGCTATCGCGGAGGGCGCCGGAACGTCGAGGCGGTCGGCCAGGTCCCGCACCATGCGGTACAGATCCGGTGCCGATTCCTCGGCGATCGCGACCGTCGGGCTGATGGCGGGCCGCGCGCGGGCCACGACGAGCGCGATCCCCGCGGCCGCGAGCAGCACGAGCGCGGCGACAGCCGCCACGATCCAGCTGGTGAGATGCCAACTCCCGCCGCTGACATGGCCGGTGGAACCGCCGACGAGCAGCACGACGGCGACGGCCGCGGGCAGCAGGGCGACGGCCAGCGCCCGGCTGCGGATGCGCAGCACGGCGAGAGCCCGTGAGCGCGCGGCCTGCGCGCCCACCTCCACACCCATACCTGTCACGACCGGACGTCACCCCCTACTTTCCCGCTCGGCGTCCACCGCGACCCTGGTGGTCACGGCTTCCGCCGACGGATGCCCTGGTGTTGCTCACTCCCCCACTGTGGCACCAGCCACCGACATCGCAATGCCGGTGGGCCAAGTGCCGGAACGCTTTCGCCGCACCCTAGTTGGGGCCCCGGCCCCCGTCAGCCGGATGGGGCATCGGTCACTCGATGGAATGGCTTTGGGGAGAGGTGGATGACAGTGGGCAAGGATCAGGCCCCGGATTCCCTGGGGATTCCGGGGCCTGGGGCCTGCGGGAACGGCTCGCGAAGGTGCCCGCGGATGCGGGTCAACCGGGGGCTACTCCCCCGCCGCCGCCTTTGCCGCGATGTCCGTACGGTGCTGTGAACCGTCGAGGCGGATACGGGCGACCGCCGCGTACGCCCGTTCGCGGGCCTGCGTGAGGTCGGCACCCTTCGCCGTGACGGAGAGCACACGGCCGCCCGCGCTCACTACGGCGTCGCCGTCCTGCCTGGTCCCGGCGTGCAGGACGTACGCGTGCGGGGCGTCCTTAGCGGCCACCTCGTCGAGCCCGGTGATCGGGTCACCGGTCCGCGGAGTGTCCGGATAGTTGTGCGAGGCGATGACCACGGTGACGGCCGCGTCGTCGCTCCAGCGCAGCGGCTCCAGATCGGCGAGCGTGCCGTTCGCCGAGGCCAGCAGCACCCCTGCGAGCGGGGTCTTCAGGCGGGCGAGGACCACCTGGGTCTCGGGGTCGCCGAAACGGGCGTTGAACTCGATCACCCGTACGCCGCGCGAAGTGATCGCGAGACCCGCGTACAACAGGCCGGAGAACGGGGTGCCACGGCGGCGCAGCTCGTCGACCGTCGGCTGCAGGACGGTGTCCATGACCTCCGCGACCAGCTTCGGGTCCGCCCAGGGCAGGGGCGAGTACGCGCCCATGCCGCCGGTGTTCGGGCCCTCGTCGCCGTCCAGCGCGCGCTTGAAGTCCTGGGCCGGCTGGAGCGGGACGACCGTCTCGCCGTCCGTGATCGCGAAGAGGGAGACCTCCGGGCCGTCGAGGAACTCCTCGATGACCACGCGGTCGCAGGCGTTCGCGTGCGACCGCGCGACTTCGAGGTCGCCGGTCACGACGACGCCCTTGCCGGCCGCCAGTCCGTCGTCCTTCACCACGTACGGGGCACCGAAGGCGTCCAGCGCCTCGTCGACCTCGGCGGGCGTCGTACAGACGTACGAGCGGGCGGTCGGGACGCCCGCTCCCGCCATCACGTCCTTGGCGAAGGCCTTGGAGCCCTCCAGCTGCGCGGCCTCCTTGGAGGGGCCGAAGACGGGGATGCCCGCCTCGCGCACGGCGTCGGCGACCCCGGCGACGAGCGGGGCCTCCGGGCCCACGACCACCAGTTCGGCGCCGAGCTCCGTGGCCAGCGCGGCCACGGCGGCGCCGTCCAGCGCGTCGACCGGGCGCAGCTCGGCCACCTCCGCGATGCCTGCGTTCCCGGGGGCGCAGTACAGGGCGGTGACGTCGGAGTCGAGGGACAGGGAGTGGCACAGGGCGTGTTCGCGGGCGCCGCTACCGATGACGAGGACCTTCACGGGGTCAGCCTAACCGCCGGGAGCGGATGCCCTTGTAGGGGCTTCCGAAGGGAGGCGGGTGAGAGGTTGGTGGGATCGTCCAGGTGAGCGTGGATGAGGGTCGCTTGGGTGAGCGTGGGTGAGTGGCGCTGAGTGACGCTTGGGTGAGGGGCTGGTTCGCCGTCTCGCGTCCCGCCGCTTCCCCGCTTACTCGTCTGCCCGCCTACTCGCCTGCCCGTTTACTCACTTGCTTGCTCACTCACTTGCTCGCTCACTCGTTGGTGAACTCCTCCATCACCGTCGCGCCCAGTTCGCGCACGATCAGTTCGTGGCCCGAGAGGGCGGACTCGTCGAGGTCGGGGTCGTCGTCCTCGGGGGTGTCGTCCTCAGGAGCCACCGGAGGCGGTTCCGGGGCCGACTGCGTTACGGCGGGGGCCCCGGACGGGGCTGACGGGCCCCGGTTCTCGGACGGTCCGGGGCCCGGAGAGGCGGCGGGCCGGGAAGCCGGAGCCGCGGACTGCGGAGCGGGGCGCGGCGCGGCCGGGGCGCCGCCGCCGAAGCCCGCGTTGCCACCGTTGAACCCGGGGCCCCCGCCGCTGAAGCCTCCGCCGCCCCCGGCGCCCGGCAGCGGTGCCGAGCCGCCCGACGCGTCGACGATCGCCTCGACCCTCCACTGGACGTTGAACTGCTCGGACAGCGCCTGCCGCAGCACTTCCTCGCTGCCGCTGCTCGCGAAGTTGTCCCGCGCGCCCGCGTTGACGAAGCCGATCTGCAGGGTCGTGCCGTCGAAGCCGGTGATCTGCGCGTTCTGGCTGAGCAGGATCCAGGTGAACCGGCGCCGGTTCTTCACCGCCTCCAGGATGTTCGGCCAGAGCGTCCGGGGGTCGGGGCCGCCGCCGGAAGGTGCGGGGGCGGCGGAGGCAGGTGCCGAGGCAGAGGCGGGGTTGGAGGCGTAGGCGGCGCCAGGGGCGGGCGCGGCGGCCGGCGGGTTCGCGGGCGTCGCCGTGGGCCAGCCGCCGGGGCGACGGCCACCGCTGCCACTGCCCGCGGCCGTCGCTGCGGGCCAGGCTCCGGGTGCGGCCCCCGCCGGGGCGGGCTGGGCGACCGGAGCCTGCGGCTGCTCGGCCACCGGAGCGGGCGCCGGCGCCGCGGCGGGCGAAGGCTCGGTGGACGGCGGAGCGACAGATGGCGGAGCGGAGGACGGCGGAACCTGGGTCGGCGCCGGTCCGCCGGCAGGAGCCGATCCGGCACCCTGGGCCGCCGCCGCACCGCCCCCTGCCCCGTACGCCTGCGCAGGCGCTCCTGGCCCGGTGGTGCCCGCCCCCCGCGCGGCGGCCCGGGCCGCGGCGGCCCCGCCGCCCGACGGAACCGAAGGCCCCGGAGCGGCAGCAGCTCCACCGTGCACCTCGGGCCCCGGCACGTACCCCATGGCGGGCGCGGCCGCTGCGCCCGCGCCCACGAAGTTCACGCCGCGCTCGATGCGGTCCAGCCGGGCCATGACGGAGCGCTCGTCGCCGTA
This sequence comes from Streptomyces sp. SAS_270, assembly GCF_052543295.1. Classification (NCBI taxonomy): domain Bacteria; kingdom Bacillati; phylum Actinomycetota; class Actinomycetes; order Kitasatosporales; family Streptomycetaceae; genus Streptomyces; species Streptomyces sp. SAS_270. The sequence continues at coordinate 225,849 of NZ_JBMNDS010000002.1, read as the reverse complement.
GGCCGCGGGAAGCAGCACGCGCGCGCAGATGAGTTCGAGTTGGAGCCGGGGGGAGGTGGCCCCGCGCATCTCCGTCAGGCCTTCGTTGACGAGGTCGGCGGCGCGGCTGAGCTCGGCGGCGCCGAAGACGCCGGCCTGGGCCTGCATCCGCTCGACGACGTCGGAGGGGGCGTCGATGAGCCCCTTCTCGGCGGCGTCGGGCACGGCGGCCAGGATGACCAGGTCCCGCAGCCGTTCCAGCAGGTCGGCGACGAAGCGCCGCGGGTCGTTGCCGCCCTCGATGACCGTGTCCACGACCTCGAAGGCCGCGGCCCCGTCCCCGGCGGCGAAGGCTTCGACCACCGCGTCGAGCAGGGTCCCGTCCGTGTAACCGAGCAGCGAGGTCGCCATGGCGTACGTCACACCGTCGGTGGCTGCTCCCGCGAGCAGCTGGTCCATGACGGACATGGAGTCACGCACGGACCCGGCACCGGCTCGCACGACCAGCGGCAGCACGCCGTCCTCGACGGGGATGCCCTCCTGCCCGCAGACCTCGCCCAGGTACTCCCGCAGGGTCCCCGGCGGGACCAGCCGGAACGGATAGTGATGTGTACGCGACCGGATCGTCCCGATGACCTTCTCGGGCTCGGTCGTGGCGAAGATGAACTTGAGGTGCTCCGGCGGTTCCTCGACGACCTTCAGCAGCGCGTTGAAGCCGGCCGACGTGACCATGTGGGCCTCGTCGATGATGTAGATCTTGTACCGACTGCTCGCAGGCCCGAAGAAGGCCTTTTCCCGCAGGTCACGCGCGTCGTCCACACCACCGTGCGAAGCGGCGTCGATCTCGATGACGTCGATCGAACCCCGCCCGTTGCGCGCGAGGTCCTGGCACGACTGGCACTCCCCGCAGGGCGTCGGCGTGGGCCCCTGCTCGCAGTTCAGACACCGCGCCAGGATCCGGGCGCTGGTCGTCTTCCCGCACCCGCGCGGCCCGCTGAACAGGTACGCGTGATTGACCCGGTTGTTCCGCAGCGCCTGCTGCAACGGGTCGGTGACATGCTCCTGCCCGATGACCTCGGCGAACGACTCCGGGCGATAGCGGCGGTACAGCGCGAGAGACGACACGTATACGAGGTTATAGGCGCCCACTGACAACGCGGACCGCCCGCGGGACAACCCTGAGCACGGCCCCCCGGCACGGCCCCGGAAACGCAAGCGCCCCCCACGCACCCGCCAGAGCCAACCTACCCTTGCTGCCTTCCGGCCCTGGGGGAGTTCAGTCAGATAGCGCCACGTGAGGGGCTCCGCACAGGGTACAGGATCCTGAGGGTGGGAACGAGTTCGCGAGCACTCCCTAACGTCTTGTATTGTTTGCCGCGGAGGATTCGCCTAGTGGCCTAGGGCGCACGCTTGGAAAGCGTGTTGGGGGCAACCCCTCACGAGTTCGAATCTCGTATCCTCCGCCAGTGCCTCACCGGGCACGATGTCGAAGGGCCCCACCGTTCGCGGTGGGGCCCTTCGTCGTTGTCCGTCTCAGTTTCCGTCTCAGTTGGCCTTTGGCGGCTGACAGGCCCACACCGCAGTGCCAGCCACAGCCGCCCGTTCCGCATGTGGTCACGTCCGTGCCTTGGGATGCGCCGGTTTCTCCACAGGAGCACGATGTTCCTATGAGGTTCGACAGCGCTCGGGCCCCGCGACGGACATGGTGGGCAGCAGGCCTGATGTCCCTCCTGCTGTGCCTAGCTGGCACAACTGCATGCGGTGGCGGTGAGTCTCCGCATGAGACGCCCACGCCGACGAAAACCGTCACGGAGACCACCCAGGTCCCCGGGGACACCGAGACAGACACTGAAGAGGGACTCCTACCAGACCTGACTGGCAAGGTCCTGCAAGAGGCCCAAGACACAGCGCAGGCCCACGGCTTCTACGATCTGGAATCCAGTGATGCCGCAGGCAGTGACAGGCTCCAGGTCTGGGATCGCAACTGGATGGTCTGTTCCCAAACCCCAGAGCCAGGGCAACACCCAACAGACGTCACGGTCACCTTCAACGTCGTCAAGCTCGACGAGAGCTGCCCTTGATTGATGTCCCGTCGGGTGGCGGAGCAACGTGAACCACGATGAAGGACCTGGTCAGTTCCCTTCTGAGTTTGGCGGCTCCCACAGGACCTCGCCGACCTGTTGCGCCACCTTCCGGAGCATGGGCCCAGTGATGTGCATGTACCGAGCGCGCATCCGTGCCGCTCCCCCGGGCTCCCACCCCATGATCGCGTCGATCACAACATCCGGGACGCCGAGGATCAGCAGCACCGTCGCCGCCGTGTGGCGAGCATCATGAAGCCGACCGTCCCGGACGCCAGCGTCCCGAAGAAGCCGCTTCCAGACGTGGAAGTCGGTGTTCGGGCTCAGCGGCCCGCCGATCGGCGAGGCGAAGACGTACCCCTTGCCCTCCCAGTCCGCGCCTGCCGCGATCCGTTCCCGCTCCTGCACCTCCTGGTGGTGCCGGAGGATCTTGATCAGCGGATCGGGCAGGCCGATCGTGCGCCGTCCCGCGCGGGACTTCGTGGACTTGTGCTCGCGGCGGGTCTGCTGCCGCTTGGGGCAGTACCCCGCCTTCCGGCCGCACGGTTCATCGTCGCCGCAGCCGTGCGCGTACTTAGGCCGGAGTCGGTTCTTGCGGATACGGAAGTACCCCGCATCAAGGTCGACGTCCTCCCAGTGGAGCCCGAGCGCTTCCCCTTGCCGTAGCCCGAGCGCCAGGGCGACGACCCACCGCGCGCTGTTGCGGAGCTTGGCCGCCTCGACGAGCAGGCTCTGAACCTCCTCGATCGTGTACGGCTCGATGTCCTCCTCTTCGAGCCGTGGAGCCTTGGCGATCTCGGCCGGGTTGGTGGGGACGTGCCCACGTCGTACCGCCTCGCCCAGGGCCGTGCGGATCGTCCGGTGCGCGTGGTGGGCGGTGCCGGCCGCGCTGCCGGTGCGCTGCATCTTTTGGTAGAAGCGCTCCAGGTGCTCGGGCTCCAGCCGCTCAAGCCGGTGGGCGCCCAGGCCCGGAACCAGATGCACGCGGACATCCACCTCGTACCCGTCGTACGTGTTCTCGGAGACGTACGGCTTGGCGATGTTCTCGACCCAGTGCTCAAGCCAGCTCTGGACGGTCCAGCCCTTGCCCGGCTTCCGGAGTTTCTTGTCGTCACGGGCCCGCTCCATCTCGCGGACAGCCTTGGTCACCTCGGCCTTTGTCCTGCGCTCGACGTGACGACGGTCGGGCGTGCCGTCATCGCGAACGCCGACCGTCACTCGCCCGTGCCACTTCCCGTCCTTGCCGAAGTAGATCGACGAGGCGCCGTTGGGCTGACGGGTGCGCTTCTTCTCTGCCATGGCCGCCCCCTCACGCCGCTTCGGCAGGACGACGACGGAGCTCGGAGACGTAGGTGCGCAGAGCGTCGGGCGGAACACGGCGGAGTCTTCCGACCATCACCGACTCGATCTCGCCTGCGCGCACCAGCTTGAAGCACGTCGTCCGGCCGATACGGAGCCGCCGTGCCGCCTCTTCGACGGTCAGCAGGACCAAGGAGGGATCGACAGCGCGCGTGCCTTGAGCCTCAGCCATGCGTCGGCTCTCCTTCCGTTCCGGGGGCAGGAGCGAGGGTCGCGGCGAGCCATTCCTCACCACGTGTGAGGCCGATTCCGGCGAAGGACCAGTGCGCGAGGACGTACGTCGTTTCCTCCTGGTCGTCGAGGTCGCGGCGCAGGTCCTCGGGCAGGGCCGCCAGTGCCTCTGCGCGCCGCCATTCGGCGCGGGCGGTGCGGAGGGCGCCCAGGGTGGTGGAGTAGCGGCGGGTCTTGGTCGAGAAGTGGCCGCGGAAGCCGAGCATGTGAGCCCAGGCCCTGAGCCGCAGCTCTTCCAGGTCGCGGCGAGCGCCGAGGGTCCAGGCGGTTCGGATCAGCCGACGTGCGTGCTCCGTGATCCGTACGCGGTCGAGCTCGGCGAGGAACTTGAGCGGCCGGTCCAGGGTGCCGGTCGCGGCCTCCGCGCCCTTGGTCGCGTACTTGGCGATGTAGGCCGCCACCGCGCGTTCCGTCAGCTCGGTCGAGCCGTCGAAGTCGGCGGATCGGATGGGGCGTACGTCGAGTTGGCGCCCGAAGGTGAAGTGGTGTGCCCGGCCGTCGAGCACGGGGCCGGGCACTGTTGCCTTGGCCGTCGCGGCGGCGATGGCGTCGGTCAGGAGCTCGGCCGTGGCCCAGGCCGGAGGGGCGCTGCTCCCGCCCTCCGGACCGTCGACGCGGATCACGGCGTGAAAGTGCACGGCGCCCCGCCGCTGGTACTCGGCCACCTTGGCGAAGGACACGCGGGCGTGGTCAGGAAAGGCCCGCTGGGTGAGCCCAGCGCGCTTGGCCACCTCTCTGCGGAGATAGATGGAGAACCGGCGCCAGAGCATTCCGGCGTGAGCGTTCCAGAGCACCGCCGCTTCGTAGTCGTACGTGGCCGGATCGAGCGGAGTGCCGAGGATGCCGTCGTCCTGGTCGTGGAGGGTGCCGCAGCGGCACGGGCGCACGATGCCGCGCCGGTCGGCGGGTCGGTTGTGGACCGGACCGAAGCCGGGCGCGGTGAAGGTGGCGAACACTCGGGGGTGCGCGGCGACGGTCTCGGGGGTTCCCTTGCCGCCTCGCAAGCCCGCTGTGATCAGGTGGTAAGTGTCGCGCCGGTAGGTCTCGGCGCAGGCCGAACAACGCGTCGTACGGCGGTTGTTGCACCGCACGAGCAGACGGCCGGCGGGGAGCGTGGACGAGTCCAGGTGGTGCAGGACACGGCCGATCTCTCCTGTCTGAGTGTTGAGTTGGTACTCGGTCCGGTGCCCGTCGAGGCGTACGGGGTTCGTACACCCGCCAAGGCCGCGCAACTGCCGCACGAGGGATGGCATGTTGCCGAGCGTCGCGAGCGCCCCCAGGTCTGCGAGCGGGGGCGAAGTGCGTCCGGTAGTAATGGAGCTGTCCTTTCGACTGTGTTCGGGAGGGTCCGCGCCTGCCGGGGCGGCGGGATGCTTGGCGGTATCGAGGCCGCCCCGGCAGGCTGGTCAGCGCTTCGGAGCGCCATTGAGCAGAGAGCGCACCACTACGGCCGCGATGGACACGGACACGGCCGTTATGGCGACCGTGGCCAGGAGCGCGGTCAACACCACGCCTACGACCACAACGGCGGCGACAGCACCGGCGCCGAGGCCCATGAACGTGGAGACCTGACGACCGGCGGAGGGCGCCGGGGCGTGAGCGCAGGAGCAGGCAACCGGGGTGTGGTGACGCTCGGCGGGAACGGCCGAGGTGATCACGTGAGTGGCCGGGAGCGGTGCCGCGTCGGGCAGTTTCGGGCGAAGCAGCATGGCGGTTTCTCCTCTCAGCGATTGGTGCCGTTGACGACGTCGACGCCGGACCGCGTACCGGACTCGATGGCAGGGGCGAGGAAGGTCTGCGAGAGCCAGAAGCCGAACAGCGCGATCACGACAGCGACCCAGAGGCGGATGCCGAGGAACTTGATCGCGGCCCAGGCGATGACGCCGAGGACGAAGACGAGGGGCAGGCTGACGATCACGGCGATCTCCTCAGCGGACAGAGCAGCGGTGGGTACGGGCAGCCAGCTCGGCGGCGGCCCGGCTGTCGTAGTCGGTCGAGAAGCCGCAACGGGGCGCCGTACAGGCCGCGGTGTGCTTCTCGCGGCCTCGGCCGTCGTAGAAGGTCCCGACCTGTACGGGGCCGATCCGGATCACTCGACGGAAGCGGCGTTCTGCGGTCATGACTGGCTCTCCTTCTGTTCGGTGAAGTCGGCGACGTGCTCGGCCAGCCAACGGCGGATCTCGGCGCCCTCCTGGTCGTCGGCGCTGAAGATCACGGGCTCGGCGACGAGCACGGCCTCGGTGAAGCAGTTCTGGCGGGTCAGTTCGGCAGCGCGCTGGAGAGCGCGCAGGGTGGACGGTCGCAACGGCGGATTCCTTGTCGATCAGGGGAGTTGGGCTGCGATGGCCTCCGCGAGCGGGGCCGGGACACCGAGCCGGGCGCGAAGAGTGGCGGTGTCGATGGGTGATCCCGTACGGGTGCGGTGTTCGGCGGCGACCTTCCGGGCGTGGTCGACCAGAGCCGCCGGAAGCCGGTCGACCGGACGGGCGGCAGGTTCGGTGACTGGTTCAGGCGCCGGGGCGATGGCGGGAGTCCCGGGGGCAGCCTCGGAGACCGGTGCCGGCTCGGGTGCCGTATCGACCGTGTCGTCGTACGACTCGGCGACCGGTACGGGGCGATCGGCCGGACCATGGGCGAGCAGGGTGCCGCCGAGGAAGGCGACCGCCGGCCAACCGGCAACGGCGATGCGGAGCCAGGCCGGAACGTCGTCGAGGTCGAGGAGACCGGCTGTGGCGACGTTCGCCCCGAGACTGGCAACGAGCGCGACCAGGAACCAGGACCACCCCGCCGCCTTGGACTCCCCCGACCGCAGCCGCTTCCAGGCGACGACCAACAGGAGGTCGACGCTCACCGGATAGGCCCACGCCTTCCAGCCGTCCTGTCCTGCGGCAACGGCCACGTCGTGCAGATGCGCGAAGGACAGCGCGGCGGCGATGACCGCTTGGATCAGTACGGCATCTACGCGGACCAGCCCGGCGCGCATCGGGCTCACCGTCCCTCGGCCTCGTCGGCAGCGGCACGAGCGATGCGCGCGACTTCAGCGGCCTCGGCATCACCGGGCATCGCGGCGGCGATCCGCTCCAGCAGATCGGCCTTACGAGCCGCCAGGCCAGCCGAGTTTCCGTCGCCGGTACGAATTTCCCTGACGTCTGCCAAGAACTCGGCGATCTCGTGCACGGTGGGGCGTTCGACCATCGCTGATCACGTCCTCTCATTCGATTTCGGGCATGGCGGGGGTAGGGACTCGGCGCGAGACGGTCACGCCAGCCGGTGAGGGGGTGGGGGTCAGCCGGTCGCAGGACTCGGCTTGGCCACCGCAACCGGAACGGTCACAGGCGAGACAGGCGCGTGCGGCCGGAAGCGCTCCAAGGCCGGTACATTCGGGGCGAGTTCGGCCGTCTCGCGGCAGGTGGCCGCAGCTTCGGCGAGGGAGAGGTACGGGGTACGGATGCGCGCCCAGCCGCCGGAGGAGTCGCCGACCACGGCCAGTCCCGGCAGCTTGGCCGGAATCGTGGAAGCGACGCCGACCGCCTCGGGGGCGATGTCGCCGAGCGCCATCTTGGCCGACGCCTCATCGTTGACGCGGTGGCAGACGCGGCCCGTGAGTTGAGCGCGAAGCATGGTCGCTCCCTTGCCGAGCTCGGCGCCGAAGCGCTGCCCGCAGACCTCCAGGTAGATCCCCGCCGCCCGGCCGAGCTGAGCGAGCCGGATGAGTTGGGTGACCATCTCGTCGCGCCGTTCCTCGTCCTTGCGCGTGGCGACGAGGAACAGTTCGGCGACCTCGTCCACGAACAGCACGATCGGCGCGGGGCGTTCGTCCTCCGGAAGACCCCAGATGTCCGAGGTGATCTCCTCGTCGGGCATGCCGGGCGCTATCCCCTGCCGGGCCTTGATCAGGTCGTACCGGTCCTCCATTTCCTTGATGAGTACGGGCAGCAGTTCCGCGGCCTCGCTCGGCTCGGTGGCCAGCGCCGACAGTCGAGGAGCGAACGGCGCCAACTCCACACCGCGCTTGCAGTCGATTCCGACGAGGGCGACCGGTTGAGTCGCGAGCCCTGTCAGCAGGTTCCGCAGGAACATCGACTTCCCCGACAGCGTGGCCCCGAGCACGAGTTCATGTGGGACGGCCCTGTAGTCACGGACGAACGCGGTCGCGTCCTCCCGCAGAGCCACCGGCACCGCCAGGAGGTCACACTCGACCCCGCGAGGCATCTTCACCTTCCGCAGCACGTCGAAGCCGACCAACCGCAGCTCAACCACACCCGGCTTGATGCTGCGGACGTGCACGGCATGGACGCCCCAGGCGTGCCGGAGCCGTTCGCATGAGGCAGCCACGTCAGCCGGCTCTTGGCCGGGCGCGAGCCGCAGCCGCACCCGCAGCCCCGTGGATGTCGGGCGGAGCAGACCCCGCCGGGGAGGCACCGGGCGTACCTCGCGGCGCGTCGTCGCCCTTACGGCGAGGGCCCGCAGCCGGGACGGTTCGACGGTCAGACCGCACGCATCCATCGTCGAGCCGTACGAGGTCATCAGCCGTACCGCCGACATCGGCAGCCCGACCGTGGCCCAGTAGACCGCCGGGTGTGCCTTCCGGGCGTAGACCGCTCCGCCTATGGCGGTGAGCGGCCCGCCCAGCTCTACCAGCGTCATCAGCTCGGACACGAGATCAGCTCTCCTGCCCGGTGGGGAAGGCTCCGGGAACCACAGCAGCCGCCCGGTAGGCGATGCCGTGGCGGGCCTGCCCGCTGAAGACGCTTTCCCACGGCCGGGCGATCAGCCCGGGGAGGGAGACCGGAGCGCCGACGGCCAGGCCGTCCGTCACCCCACTCTCCGGGACGGTCACCGCGATCAGCGAGGACTCCCCCTCGTCGATGTAGACCACGCCGACCTTCATCAGCGACTCGCCGCTGACAGCATCCTTGGCGATCTCGCCCGTCTGCCGGTCCTTGACCTTCGGCTCGGGAGCTTCGGTCAGCAGGATCGTCGCGGCCGAGGTCTCGACACGGATCACACGCACAGAACTTCTCCTTCGATCGGTACCCGCCAGACGACCTGACAGGTTGACTTAGCAAGTTCGAAGTTATGGATGCCAAGTTGACTTGTCAAGTGAGATCCCGGGGGAGGGGATCGCTCAACACCCCTTATCCGCTGGTCAGTTCAGCCGGTAGACGTCTTCGAGTTCCTGGCGATCAGCAGGCAGAAGGACGTCTGACACCTGGAGCGCCTCTCCCGACACGTCACAGGCCACGACGAGCACGCTGAGAACCGGCCCGCCTTCGGCCATGTCCAGGAGACCCGCCTCATCCTGCGAGGCCAGACGAGCCGACACGCGCTCGGTGACGTGATCGAACCGAACCCTCTTCCGTGATTCGAGATGCGCGCGGGCACTCTCGCCCAACTCCGCAGGTTCGGCCAGCTCCGTCCCCTCGGCCAGGCCCACGGGGAAGTACGAGGAGACCAACTCGATCGGCTCGCCGTCCTCCTCGACGAGGAATCGCCGGGCAAGCACCTTGGTCCGCTTCGGCACGCCCAACACCGAGGCAACCCGCTGCGGCGCCGGCACCACACCCACGTGCACGAGGCGCCCAGGAGTCTGCGACTCGTCGCGCTCCAGCGCGGCACGGCCGCGGCGGTCTCTCTCTTCGACCACTTCGGGGCGGCCACGAACGATCGTGCCGAACCCCTGCCGGGACTCAAGCCAGCCGTCCCGCTTCAGGAGCTCCAGCGCCCGTACGACGGTGGGCCGGGACATCCCGAACGACTGCACCAGCTGGTTTTCGCTCGGGACGCGGGAGCCGGGCGGATACGTGCCGTCCTCGATGCGGCGCTGAAGCGTCTGCGCCAGACGCACGTACTTCGGCGCCTCCACCTCGTACGCCATCGTTGTCCACCCGTCAGATTGGCCAAGTCAACTGGTCAACCACTCTAGCGTTCCATCCATGGGCGGAACATACCGTCCACGGATGGAACGATGGCTCCCGCTCAGGCAGGCCACGCCTTCTCGACGACGAACGACACCACGGTCCCGCCGTACGAGCTCGGCCCCGCGTACCAACTGTCCGACAGTGCGTTGACCAGGCATAAGCCCCGCCCGTGTGCGTCATCGGCAGTCGGATCCCGCAGGCGGACATTCGCCGGGAACCCAGGGTTGTGCACGTCGACGCGCAAGGAGCCGCGCTCGCGCCACCATTCGACTCGCACGAGCCACTCCTCGTCGGCCTTGCCGTAGAGGATGGCGTTGGTGACCAGCTCGGAGATCATCAGTACGCAGTCGTCGAGCGGGCACATCGGTTGGTGGGGCTCGATGAACTTGCGGAACCATCGACGCGCCCGGGGAACTGATTCCGCCATGGGATAGAGCGTCATGGCGCCGAGCGGTTCCCGCTTCTTCGTGGCGCCGCCACGGTCATCTTCACTGCCCTGCATACGCGCCTACTCCTCACCGGTGCCGTCACAGTCGAGGCAGCGGCGCTTGGACGTTGCGCGGGGCCGGCCGTTGGCCGACGCCATCACGAGAGCCGAGCGGGAGCTGACGTGCTTCCAGCCTCGCCCACGACACCCCCGGCAGACGGAACGTGCCTCGCTCCTCGGCCGGTCAACGCCCACGACGCGCCCCTCTCCATCCAAGTGGCTAAGGCCACTTTCTGGATAGTGGCATTAGCCACTTGGAGCCCGCAAGCACTTCGCCGAGATCGGCGGCATCAACTCACGTGAGGGGGTAGCCCTGTTCGAACGCCCAACGACCGGGCGGGTAGGTGGCCTCGGCGAATTCGAGGGGCCGATCCTGCAGGTCATAGACCACGTGATGCACGATCAGGACCGGCGCCGACGACTCCAGCCGAAGGTCTGCGACCTCATCCTCGGTGGCCGCTCGCGCACACATCCGGTCCTCGGCATAGCTGCCTTGACGACCCGTCATGTTCTCCACGTACATCAGCGTGCCCTCTTGGATGCGCTCCGGGTCCATCAACTTCGGTGCACGCTGGCCGACTTCCGGGGCGAACCAAGAGGTAGAGATCGTGATCGGACCGTCCTGGTTGTTGGTCACGCGCCGCCTGTGCACAGCCCGCCGATCCTTGACCAGGCCGAGCGCCTCCGCGACGTGGTCCGGTGCATCCATCCACCCGGCCGAAGTGATCACGGCGTACTCACCGGCCGTGTAGATCTTCCCGGTCTGCCGAGCCCGGCCGTAGAGCTCCCGGGCCCGCCGATTGACCTGAAGACTGCGTACGTACGTGCCCGAACCCTGCCGCTTCTCGACGAGACCCTGTTGCCGCAGCGCCTCCAACGACCGAGCCGCCGTCGGCCGCGAAACGCTCCAGTCCGAGGCAAGCTGCCGCTCCGAGGGCACCTCGTCGCCCGCCCGCAGGTCACCGCGCAAGATCTGATCGCGGATGAAGTGCGCGATCTGCAGGTACTTGGGCTGCGCCTCTTCGATCTGCGGCATGAACCCTCCCTCAAGTGGCTAAGTCCTCTTGCCACTATAGGGTGAGTGGCTAAGCCGCCAACCCGTAGGCTGACCGGGTGACTCGGTTGATCGTGGCAGCCGGAGGCGGGGGCGATGCAGTCGCCGCCGCGATGCTGGACGCCGCCTTGTACGGCGACGAAGACCCGGCGGTTGTCCTCACGTACGCGTGGGACCGCCTATTGATCGACCCGGTGCCGGGCCCCCGCGGCCCCGCCAACTTCACAGGCTTGCGTCCGCTGACCCCCACGGTCCGCGCCGTGCCCGGCAATGCGGCACCGATAGCGCCCGCGGGCTCGACGCTCCCCCGCCTGGCGCGCGAACTCCCGCAGACCTTCGCCCTCATCGACCCGCACCACGGCGCCGAAGGCATCACACGCCAGCTCGAAGAACTGATCGCCCACCTCTCGCCCACTTCCATCGATCTACTCGACGTAGGCGGCGACATCCTGGCCCAGGGCGACGAACCCACACTCCGCAGCCCGCTGGCTGACGCCCTCACGCTCGCAGCATGCTCCCAAGTCCTCGCCCCGGTACGCCTCTTGGTCGCCGGCCCCGGCCTGGACGGAGAGCTCCCCACCGAACAACTCCGCAGCTACCTCGGTCCAGTTGCTCTCACCCTGACGCCTGCGCACGTCGAAGCGATCAGCGGCGTACTGGAGTGGCACCCCTCCGAAGCAACCGCGATGCTGGCCGCCACAGCACGAGGCGTACGTGGCCTCTGCGAAGTCCGAGACGCGGGCCTGCCGGTCCCCCTGACCGACGAGGGCCCGATCATCCACGAAGTCGACCTGGACGAGGCCCTCAGCCGAAACCGTCTGGCGCAAGCCCTCGTGATGACGACGAGCCTCGACGAGGCCGAGCAGCACAGCCGCGAGATCTGCGGTCACTCGGAGATCGACTACGAGCGCAACAAGGCCTCGTGGCTCGGCACTCTGCCTCAGCAGGAGCTCGACCCGAAGACCACGCTGGACCAGGTCGCCCAGTTCGAAGCTGAGGCCCGCTCCCGCGGAGTCACACACACGACCTTCCGCCGCATCACCGAGGCCATCGGCCTTTCAGGAGCCCAGCGCGAGCCTCTCCGAGCGCTACTCATCGAGAGCCGACCGGAGCAGTACGCAGCTCCACTGTGGATCATCACTCCCGCAGACTGAGTAACAACCTTCCTCACGGGTTCAAGGCCCGCGCAAGCGCGGGCGCGCGCCGCCTCTGCGGCGCGGCCTGCCTCCTGTCTGCGCCCCGGCTGGCCGCGCCCGGCGGCGCGCTCGGCGGCTGCGGGCATGAAGTGGGAGAGACCCTCTGTGGCTGGGGCGGTCGGCTCCACGGCTTTAGGCAGCCACTTTGGGGCGAGCCTCTAAGATCATGGCCCCAACGTCGTGCTTTAACGGGCAGGTCCACAGACTGCCCGACTCGCCTGAAGCTTACGGGGCCATGATCACTCGCCCCAAAGCAGCTCCAGCCCAAAGCCGCTCCACCAACCGCGCGGTTCATCGTGGCCGACCAACCAGGCCCGCGAGATGCATCCCGAACTGACCAGCCGTATCATCGAATTGATGGGGGTTACTCAGTCGAAGCATTGCATCGAGGAGGCCGCCACATGGCATCCTGGCATGATTTTGGATTGAGACAGAGCCCCTACGATGTGCGCCCTCTCCGAGCGACAAAAGAAGGCAGTGACCTCCTAGTTGGTCGCGATCAGGACGCCCAGAGGCTATCGGACCACCTCAAATCTTCAACAACCCACGCGACAATTGAAGGTGATTTTGGGGTTGGCAAGACAAGCCTAGCGTCTGTGGTTGGATATCGACTCAGGCAGGCTTTCAAGGAGCAGGGTGGGCCGCCTTTCATACCACTCAACCGAAGGCCATTTCAGCCCGATGAGCGCGAAACCAATGAGGGTTTTGCCAAGCTCGTAATTCTAGAAATTGCGAGCACACTGGCACAAAATGAGCGTGTACTGAAAGAGGCAGGTTTCACGTTCCCTTCTATGGCCTCCATTAAGCGATCCATTGAAAATGCGGAGTACCGCGGCACAGGCCTAGGCGCGGCAATTCTAGGGTTTGGGGGAAACTTCTTCCGGAGTAGCAGCCCCAACACCTCCGACCTGTTCACCGAAGCGGGAATCCCTCTCTTCGTCGACACTTGCCTGAGCCAGTGTTTCCCGGACCATGCCAGCGGTGGCGTTATTTGCATACTCGACAACATGGAGATGCTGGGAAAGTCACCCGAGCACAAGGTAATGATCGAATCTCTGCGCGACACCGTCTTTGGGCAGGAGGGACTGCACTGGATCATGTGTGGAACCGATCACGTGATCCGGACTGTCGTCTCAACACCAATGCTTCAAGGGCGTCTAGCTGAACCTATATCCTTGCAGCCTATTAACGATGACCAGATCGGCGAACTTATTGCTAGGCGCCTGGAGGTATATTCCGATGGGCGAGTCGCCGCGCGCCCGCCCGTCGGTGCGGAGGAATTCCGGCACATTTACGAAGAAACTGGTCGACATCTGCGGCAAGCACTCAAAGCGGCAGAGGATTTCACGCGAGATTGCGGCGAAAGTATCTACCGAAGCGGTGGTCAAGATGACCTGAATCTCCTCGATAAGTGGCTGAAGGAACAGGCTACTCGTTATTTCAATTCTGCCAGCGCACGTGTCACAGACAGGGGTTGGCAGCTCTTCGCACTACTCGCAGAGTCGGGAGGTCGTTGTACATATAGTCAGCACCAGGAGTTCCATTTCCGAACGCCGGGGGCTATGCGGGATCAGGTCCAAATTCTAAAGAGCGCCGGACTCGTCGACATCGAGACATTGGGAAATAGACACTCGGTATCCATAGCATCTAAGGGCTGGTGGGTGGCGCTTCATTTTAGATAAGAAGTGACGCTGCCGCCCCCTCATAGGCGCGAGAATGACCGCCGCTCGCTAAACTGCCCATACCAGAAGCCTTCCCGGTCCTGACATCTGCAGCTGACATCAACGACGGCGCAGAGCCCCACTCTAGAGAGACCTAGCGCGGCAGTCGGACGTCCAGGCGTACACGAGGCACGAGGCCACCGATCGACCTCCAAATCGGTGGCCGACGGCGACCTTATGCCCTTCGACTGCCCGATCGACAGAACTTGGGCGGCGGCGCTGGACTGAGCCATTGAGACTCCACCGACGCCAGAAGGTTTTCGTGAGCTATGCTCTAGAAGAGCGGATGCTGTTCGGAACTCGGCGATTCGGCTTGAGTCTGGACCACTTCCATAGGGATAAGCTCAATACGCTCTGGATCATAAAGCCAGTAATAGCGGCCCTCGATCTCCTGCCTCCCGGTCACTTTAATCGCCATATTGTTGCGATGGGCATCCATGGCCAGATCGTAGTCCTCTGCTTTCAGACGGACACGCATTTTCTTGGCCGTGCTACCAGACAGAACATCTACCCGAATCAACCCAGGACGGCCGAATTGCGGACGATCAAGTAGCGTCACCGCGCCCAAAACAGTGACACGCTGGGGCCGGGAAGTAGCCGCAAGGACGTTTCCTGCCGTCTCCAGCACTGGGTAGTCCGCCGGGGAGAATTCCAAAGAGTATGTCTCAATGCGGGAATCTTGGAATAAATCTGCGGCCACATTCATCTCGATTCCGACTTCCGCCCCGTCTGAATTTCTAACGAGATCACGCACCGCCTGTGTAATCTCGAAACAAAATCCGCGATCCACGTTGTCGATGAACCCCGCATTGGAACCAGTTTCTGCATAGTGGTCGACAACTTCTCGTGTAATTTGAAGTACATCAACCAGGCTGCGAGTGATGTCGCGGCCAGTATGAGTTCCCGTAGTGGGAAGAGTGTCCCCAGGGCGCAGCTTCTTCTCGGTGAAGATCTCCGCAGGAGGCACGTACGCCGTCACGACGTAGCTACCTACCTCAGTCTGCCCCATCAGTACTGACTCTAGAAAAGATCTAGCAAGGTGTGCATTCGAGTTACCAAAGTACGCGAGTCTAGACTTGCGTGACTTCGCAGCGACGGCCATCGACTTTCGAGCAGCTGCATGCAAGTCTTCACCTGCCAGCCATGGAATCGTACCCTCATACGTTCTGGCTTCTTTGTGAAACTTCATCTCGTCACCCAGGGCCTGCGTGGTCATAGCCCTTTCCAGTAGCGCCCTGAGGCGCACACTTCCCAAATTCCAGGCCTGGGCAACTGCTTGCGCGAAGAGATCGGAGTAGTCTGCCAGTTCCTCATTCTGCGGAAGTAATATTCCACGCGCCGATTCATCCCCCATAGGGCGCCACCGGCTGTACACGTTCGCCTGACCGCCGAACCTCTCCCAGCCATTCTTCTCGAGCAAACGAGCAAGCTCGCTGTCGCTAATGCGAGAAGCGAATTCCGCAAACTTAGGTGAGTTCACGGGGCCCCTCCCTGTCCTATCCTCTCCATTATTTGACAGAGTGCCACATCATCGAATATTTGGCCGGTGGGCACGCGGATTGCAGTGCTTTCTTTCCCCGAGGGTGCCTCTCCAGTCACACTGCGCCAGTAGGCGCAATGTCGGAGGGAAAGATAGTCATGACTGGCTTCGACCCAACCAGCAAAATCCTTCGGCACGATCATGGCTACCAAGATTCGGTGCACCGTGACGGGAGTTCGTGCAAGCATCTTGAGGCGGTCATTACTCAAGTTCACGGATACAAATCCGTTGGGCGGATTTGGCGCAGAAGTAAACGTACTCTTTAATTGGATCTTCAGGTCGATCTGACAATCGACCACATGCGACGTGGAGGAGTGCGTCAACTGCCAGTCGATGCCGTCGTCAGGTTCGGGCTTTGCCATGGTGCATCCAGAAGCGGCAGCAACAGCCCGCAGGTAGCTGTCCTGCAACATCTCCATGCGATCCGTCTGCCGAAGGTCGCCTCTGAGCGGCTCAATAGGCATCTGTGCGCTTATGCTCAACACGTGGCGTGTCTCCCCCCGGAGGTACTAGGGCCATACGGTAGGTGCCCATCTCGCAGTTGGGTAGATCGCGTGGCAGCCCGTCTGTAGATCGTGACTGCACGATCGAAGTGGCCGCACACTAGAGAACCATCGACGAGGCAGCCGTGCGCGTGCCCGTCCACATCTGTCGAATGCGTGTCGAAGTTCCTCGTCCGGCGACGCCCCAATCAGCCGTCGGATCAGCTCAGACGCGTTGCGCGGGTACATCAACCAAGCGCCTTCTAAGTGCTTGGCCGCAGGTTCGAGTCCTGCCGGGGGCGCCCCTGGGAGCCCTTCTTTCGGGGAGGGCCTTTTTGTTGCTCAAAGGGTGTTTGGCGGCTGCCGTTCGAGGTGTGAAAGTTGTCCTGAACTCAACGGGCGTGAGTGGCCGGCGGGGCGGGAGCGTGTCGTCCGCCGCTGCCGGGGCGGCGGTCTGCGCGAGACGACCTGCCGGCGGAGCCGCGGCGGGCACGGACGGACGGGCCGACGTACTGGCGGCCGTCCGGGTCGCGGTAAGCGCGAAGGCCCGGAGGCTCGACGCCGTGACCACGAAATGACCATCCGGCTCAATTGCGCCATTGACGGTTACTGCGGTCCCAGCAATCCTTCCCTCTCCAACACTTGTCGAACCTCCTCAAATCGCGCCGAGATATCCCCTTTAGGGAACCTGATTTGAGAGAGTCCGGTAATATTCGAGAATTCCTCGCACCCGTCTTCCAGCATCACGATCGCACGCTCAAAGCCTAGCCTTCCCTGAAACAGTCCTACCTCGTGGATCACGTTTTGACGCGCTAGAACCCTACCGTCTGCAGTTTCATCTTCCGCGGTCAAAACCAAGAATGCCACGGCCGCCCGGTCGAGCATATCTCCCAACCGACTGACCGTGGTAACCCCCGCCACTGGAACTCGATTAAATTCGTCATGGGGTAGCTTGAGGCGATCGGTCACGAAATCTTTGAGAACTCTCCACACTCCACTGCCGCCATGTCCAATGAAGACACGCTCACCCGTCTGACGCACAGTGATAGCCGGAGCGGTCGCCCGTCGATCGACGTGATTAGCTGCCCTTTCCAGCAGGAACAGCATCTCCCGACATACCGCAAAGGATCTGCGGACTGAAGTGACTTGAGACCAGAGCTTTTGATGTTCTGCCGCCTTCCACCCTTGATTGATGGCGGTCGCATCTCGGGACACCATTCCGTCTGGGCGCAGCGCTTGGATTAGCTGATGTGGAGTCGGAGCGGACAGCTTATCAATCTGCTGCGTGAGATCCTCAATGTATTCGTCAGGCGTAAATTGAAGGTAAGAACTCAAAATTGACCGCGTCTCGGCTTTTGCAAGCTTGAGAGCCTCTCTGGCTTCGATCGACCTCTGTAGTGCTCCGGAGAGATCTGCACCTGCCGATAGCTCTCGCAACTTTTCGGTGATGTCCTCCTCGGAATACTCCACCCACTCGCCAGTTGTTCCTCGAATGGCACCAGTAAGTCCCCATTCCTTGTTGAAGTGGGAGCCGGGCGGCGGTTGCGTGAAATCCATGTGATAGACGCAGGAGTGGTAGCCGATATTGGAGCCAGACCAAGCTTTTGTGAGCGCATTAATGGCGTTATCGGCAGAGTTTAGAGTCTCCGCGAAAGCGTCGGACTCGGTCGGGAAACTCGCTTTCAGCTGGTCGTGCTGTGCGCGCAGGTCGCTTGAGTAGGTCATGACCTGGATTGTGCCGCAGACTGCACAGAACGTTATAGGTATCCGCAAAACTGACACCCACCAGAGTCGACGAGGCCCTCCGGCCGCCGGTATGTCGGACTTCGAGACACCGGGAACGGGTCCGGCGCGAGGGGCAGTGGTGCATGGAAGTGCAGCACCTGCAGGTTGGGAGGTGCTTCGCTCTTGCCAGACCTTCCTCGCAAAGCACCATGCCGCAATGGATGGAGTGTTTTGGCTGGGGCTTGTCCTCGGCGCCTTGGTCGGCGTCGCAGCAGATTTCTGGAAGCGGCCCCTTGACCGCCTTCTTGACCGCAGGCTCGAACACCGCACAGCAGTACGCGGCGACAGCATCATGAGGCAGGTGCAGGACGATCGTCAGGCTCTCCGTGACCACCTAGTAGAGGTCATCCTTCAGACAACACTCGTGGGCTCCCTGATCGGCATTTTGGCTGGGCTGGCCTGGGGCGTGTCCAACTTCCTTGCACTGGCGGACTCTTCGGCTCCAGCCGGTGTACAGGTCACACTCGCCACTACCGGACAGGTGCTGTCCGTCGTCGGAGCCGCGTACATCGTCAGGATGGCCGGGGATGCCCTGGTGATTGCTCGACGCGTCTCCAGCGCCCGCCGGGAGGACCCCCCGCCAGACCCTGATCCGCCTGTACCGCCAACGCCACCCACTCCTTGACAACGACCATGAGGCGCCGACCAGCAGTGTTGTCCGAGAACCAAGGGCCTCCGGAGCCGTTGCGGTTCTGGTGCCGCGGAGTTCAGCGCAGGGACCGCCGCTCGTCTATGCGGCGCGTCGGCACACCAAGGAACACCTCGGGCATCGCAGAGCCATAAAGGATATTGAACGTCTCCAGTCGATAGGACCAGGACCCGTCACAACGGCCGACGAACCGCTAGTTGATCTGCCTGTGCAGCCATTGGCCAGGAGCCAGACGAACGGGAGGTTGCCAGATACTGCGGGGAACCACGGGGACCAGCGGTCACCAACCCAGAGACGCCCTCAAGTCATGGCGTCGCTCAGCAGCAGGTCAGCGGGACAGTCGACCCTGTAGAACCCAAGCTTCCCAAGCTGAGCGTTCTCGGGATGGACGCAGGCGTTCTGACATCTTCTCGGGCCCGGTTCGGTGTCGAGTTTGAGCGCCGCGGTAGGCGCCAGAATCACGACACGAGCAGCGGGGAAGACTGCGGCTGAGGTTTGGAGCGCTTCTATGCACCGGGTTCGCATACTCGTGGCCGTAGTGGACGATCCACACGAGGTGACATTGGCCAAGCAACTGTTCGCGGAACGTGGTTGGCATGTACGTCCATGGGAAGCATCGCAAGAACGTGTCACCACCTTGGGCAACCGGCGCACTGGCCTCGTAGTCGAGGCGGGGTTGGAAGGGTCCCGCTCCGGTGCTGTCCGGGCCGCAGTGCGTTTAGTGGACTTTCTTGCCAGAGACCGCCACATCGGAATGTGGGCACTGGACGCAATTGTGTACAACCCGCGCCACGAGGACGACCCGTTCAGGATGTACGAGGTCCGAGACCAGCCTGAGGAAGACACCAGGCGTCCGTGGCGCCATCCGTGGCTGTGGTTCATGCGCCTGTGGCGCTCAGCCGAGAACCGCGTCGTCGCTCGGCCCATGAGCTCAAGCCGAGACGGGGTCGAAGCAGAGTTAGCACTCTGCCAGGGAGCCTTACTCGACTTCCCTTTCGATCCCGTGCGGCACAAGGTGTCAGAAGCTGGAGACTCCATATCCCCCCTTCTCTCGGCCTTTGCCAGCAGAAGGGCACAGTGGGGACGACTGCTACTCACCATATTCTTCGCCGCTGTCGTCGGCGCCTTGGCTCACGTGGTCGTCTTGCTGATCGTGGTCGGGGTGCCGGTGTTGCTGGTACTTGCTTGGTGGCTCGGAGAGGACGTCGTCCCAGTCGGACATCCTCGGGCCTGGCGACTGCCACGCGGGATTGTCCTCGTAGCCATACTCGGCTGCGCCCCGTATCTCGCGGCGAGCCGACAGCAGGGCCCGCAGGTCGTACGTGGAGCACTGCTGATCATCATGAGCGGGCTGGTGCTCTGGCTGATGGGACTCGCTGTACGCAACTCGTGGATCAGCCGGAACGCTTCTTGGATAGTGCCGGTACTCCTGCCCGCGCTCGCCGTGAGCCTGCCGTGGCTCGGTCGGCTTCAGTACGCCACCTACCTGGACAGCGGATTCGGCATCCCGTCAGACGCCGTGTCTGTCGCCATACCCGCGCAGTACGCCGTCACTCAACTCCCGCTCATCTCGGCAGGAGCCATGTTCATCGGGGTGACGTTCATCGTCGGAATCTGCCGTTACTACTACATTCCGGTCGGACGCGATCGACTCGCGATCAGTAGCCAGCGGGTTCTTCTGATCACTGGCACCATCGCCGCAATCGCCGTGCCCGTGATCGTCGGCATCTCGACGGCCGACAATAGAGCCGACGAGGCGCGTACGGCAGCAGACGCCGACCGCACACCTGAGCCGTACTACGGTCTGCACGGGAGGCTGGTGTGTGTTCGCATGCTCCAGCCGGACCTCCCCGTCTTTAACGGACCGATTCCTGCTGGCCGGCCCATACTCACGTTCGGCTCATCCGGTGACCAGGTGTGGCTTTGGGACCCCATCGCGGGCGAGGCGCTTTCCGTACCGGTCGACGGCGTCGCACTGGAACGGTTCGTCGGCGGAGAGCCACGGTGCGGCGTTTGACCCAATATCGAAGGCGCAGCGGGCACACGCGGCGTGCGGGAGGGTATGACCATGGTAGGTAGAGGTTCGCCTGACGCATGAATGGATCTGAACGCTCCCCGCCGAAGTCCCGCTGCCGTCTCAGTTTCCGTCTCATTCATTGCCGTTCACGGACGTTCAGGCGAGACCAGTAGCCCGGTCGTGCCCACGAAGCCAGCTGCGCATGAACCCAGGTGAACGCCCCTGCACGCAACCCAACGTCCCACCACCACAGTTGGAAAGCGTGTTGGGGGCAACCCCTCACGAGTTCGAATCTCGTATCCTCCGCCAGTGCCTCACCGGGCACGATGTCGAAGGGCCCCACCGCGAGGTGGGGCCCTTCGTCGTTGTCCTCAGACCCCGTTGTCCTGGTTTTTGTCCACAGCGGGTGTTTCCGGGGTTCCCCAGATGGCTTCGGCGATCTTCCGGGCGACGTCCTTGAGCATCGCGTCCGGCACGTGGAGGTACCGCGCCCGCATGCTCGCGGAGGTACCCGGCTCCCACCCCATGATCTGATCGATGACGCGGGCCGGGACTCCGAGCAGCATGAGCACTGTGGCGGCCGTATGCCGTGCGTCGTGCAGCCGCCCGTTCCGGACTCCCGCGTCTTTCAGAAGCCGCTTCCAGTCGTGATAGTCCGTGTTCGGGCTCAGTGGGCCACCCAGCGGTTTGGTGAACACGTAGTCCGACTCGGTCCACAGGTCGCCAGCCGCCTTGCGCTCTCGCTCTTGTGTCTCGCGGTGTACACGAAGCATGGCGACCAGCGGCCCCGGCAGGGGCACGGCGCGGCGGCCCGCTCGGGACTTTGTGTTCTTGGTCTCGCGCCGGACCTGCACCTTGCCGGGGCAGTACCCCGCCTTCCTGCCGCACGGGGAGGCTTCCGGGCATCCGTGCTCGTATCTGGGGCGCAGACGGTTCCGGCGCAGCTTCAGGTACTCGTTGTCCAGGTCAACGTCAGACCAGCGCAGTCCGAGCGTTTCACCCTGCCGCAGTCCGAGCGCGAGCGCGAGCATCCAACGGGCGCTGTTCCGGCGCTTGTTGGCTTCGAGCAACAAGCACTGAACCTCTTCCACGGAGTAGGGCTCTACCTCGGATTCGTCCTCTTCCATCCGTGGCGGCTTCGCCAATGCGGCGGCATTCTTCGCCGCGTAACCGCGCCGTACCGCCTCCCCCAGCGCGGTTCGGGCGGTGCGGTGGGCCTGGTGAGCCGTACCGGCCCTGCGCTCCCCGTTCGCCTGCATACGGCGATAAAGGCTCTCCAGGTGTTCGGGCTGCAAGCGGTCAAGGCGGTGCTTGCCGACACCAGGCACGAGGTGAACACGAACGGCGACCTCGTAACCGTCGTACGTGTTCTCGCCGACGACCGGCTTGGCAATGTTCTCAACCCAGTGCTGAAGCCACTTCTCAACCGTCCACGCCTTGCCCGGCTGCTGCGCCGAACCCCCATCGCGCTGCTTCTCCAGCTTTTTGACTTCCTCGACCAGCTCCTCACGCGTTTTACGCGTCAGATGCCGACGGTACGGCTCCCCGTTGTCCTTGTAGCCCATCGGCACACGGGCGTGCCAACGCTCGTCTTTCCCAAAGTAGATGGCCGATTCGCCATTGGCCCGGCGGGTGCGCTTCTTCTCTTCTGCCACAGGCAGACTCCTGCTTCTGAAAGTCGAGATGGAGACCGGGGCGACGGACTGTCTGAGAGTTCCACCGCCCCGGGCGTCGTCAAGCGGCTCGTCGTGCCGCGCGGC
The DNA here is from genome assembly GCF_052543295.1 of Streptomyces sp. SAS_270. NCBI lineage: Bacteria > Bacillati > Actinomycetota > Actinomycetes > Kitasatosporales > Streptomycetaceae > Streptomyces > Streptomyces sp. SAS_270. The sequence goes on along the minus strand of NZ_JBMNDS010000002.1, from coordinate 203,587 downwards.
GGCGGGCGACGTATTCGGCGGGTGCGCCGGCGGGGACGCGACGGAGACGGCCAACGTCGATGGACTCCAGCTCTCCGGTACGGATTAGCGCGAAGCACATGGTCCGGCCGATGCGGAGTCGGCGGGCGGCCTCTTCGACGGTCAGGAGAACCAGGGTCGGGTCATCTTCGGTGGGCGTTACGGCGGTGCTCATCGGAAGGTGTCTCCTCTGTGGGGCTGCTCGGGGTGCCTCTCAGAAGTCCGCTACATGTGCTTCGCCGCTACATCGCAGGTCAGCGGCGTGTTTCGCGTAGCGGAGGGGTGGGGTGTAGCGGCTATGCCCCGTTGCGGGCCCGGCGCGTCCGTAGGTGTGCCGGACCCGCAACGGGGGCGCGTGTAGCCGCTACGTCGTGCGGGTCGCGCTACGCGTTCGTGGCCTCTGAGCTGGGCGGTAGCGGCTGAAGCGGGAGTAGCGGACTTTCAGGCGCGGCCGTCTGCGGGGGCGGGCAGTAGCGCTTCCATGCGTCGTGCAGGTCGACGCTGTAGTAGCCCTTGAGGATGCCGCCGGTGGTGCGCATGTTCCGGGATGCGACGGGGTCGCCGTCGGCAGTGACGTACTCCCCGAGCATTCGGGAAAGGCGCCGGTTGTCGAGAGGCTTGCCGTTGAGGTCGGCCCACGGGGCGTCGTCCAGGGCGTTGAGGCGGTCGAGGATGGCGACGGTGGGCAGGCGGTCGATGCCGATCAGGACGTGGTCTCGCAGGTCGGTGAGCAACCGGATCCCGAGACTGCCCTTGTCGTTGGCCTGTGAGGCCTTGACCAGGGCCGTGCAGGCTTCGCGGGCCCGCTTGGGCCAGTCGCCTCCGGCAGCGTCCGCAATGGCGAGCAAGGGTTCCCACACGTCGGCGGGGCGGTCGGAGACGCCCTCGGGCATCTCTGGCCAAGCTCCCATGACCCAACCCCGAGCCTGCTCCGCCCACTTGGCGAGCCGCTCGCGCAGGGCGACCCCTTCCTTCTCGTGCAGGCGGGCGCGGAAGGGTTCGATCTTTTCGTTCCGGGCACGGCGGCGCATGCGGATGATGACGGAGCGGGTCAGGATCGTGTCAGGCAGCGAGCCGAGTCCGGCGACCGCGACGGCGGTGTAGGACGGGAACGGGGTCACGGTCTGGCTGTCACCGACGCACCGGTAGGTGACCCCGGTACGGCGGTGTCCCGCGTTCAGGAAGCCCCGCAGCTCCTCGTTGTCGCCCGCCTTCGGGCCGAACACGGTGTCGATCTCGTCGAAGAGGATCGTGGGCCGTCCGTCGGGACCGGACACCGCGCGGAAGAGCGCCGGTGCGGACGCGTTCACGGCGACCATGGGGCGCGGTACGAGGGTTTCCACGATCTCCAGTGCGCGGGACTTCCCCGACCCCGGCTCGGGGGAAAGGAACGCGATGCGAGGGGTGGAGTCGAAGCAGTCGAGGAGGTGGGCGTGCGCGTCCCAGAGGGCGACGGCGACGTAGGCCGCTTCGGTGGGGAAGATGTTGAAGCGGCGGTGGAAGGCTTCCACCTCGTTGAGCAGCGCGGCTCCGTCGATGGTGGGCGGGGTGGGGGTCGACTTGGTCATGCTGCGGCCCTTCCTTCCTGGGTGGTGCGAAGTGGGCAGGTGTCGCGGTGGGCTTCGTGGTCGGCGATCAGGGCAAGCACCCGGGTGTGGCCGACGGCGCTGCGGTCCCTGCCGCACAGGCACTTCGAGGTGGCCGTCGGCGTCGCGCCGCGCGGGGCGGTGATGCGCAGCCACGCGACGGGGTATCGGCCGTCACCCGGGCGCGGGTCAAGGCGAACAGCAATGGGGACGCCTTCGGCGACGCCCTTCGGCTCGCCCATGGCCGGTGTGAGCGGGGCGAGTTCGGCGACCTGCGCTCCGCTCGCGGCGGGTTGGCCTTCCAAGGGGGAGCGGGTGGGGGTGTTCATGTCGTCTCCCGGGGTCGGGCTTTGCGGAGGGAGCTGTCCAGGGCGCTGCGGATGGTGGCGCGGCACTCGGCAGCGGTGAGTCCCCGCGCTTCTCCCGCCCCTTGGAAGGCCTCTTCCGCCACGTGCCGGGGGAGGTCGCCCCATGCGACGAAGCGCCCCACCTTGAAGGCGCAGCGGTTGAGCGTGGTGTTGCGCTGCTTGTCCGGCGCCGTCGCGACGATGGCGCACTCGGCTTCCAGAGCGGCCCGTGCCGCGCGGCTCCCGTCGACCGCAGGAAGCCTCAGCGGCCCCGCAGGACGCGCGGGGGCGGGTTTCAGGATGGTTTGTAGCCATTCGGGCAGAGGGGCCGCCACGGGGCCGCCTACGGCTTCGTAGGGTCCGGCGGGGGTGATGCTGCCCGCGGCGACGACGTAGCCGCCCCACGCGCGGGTGTCGACCAACGGGGCAAGCGTGCCGGCCGTGTTGGCCAGCCGCACGCCCGACGGGGTGGCGAGGTAGAGGTGCCTTCCACCGCTCGCGGTCCGCGTCGCGTAGGTGGCGGGGACGGTGTGGCCGGTGCGCTCGCAGAGCGCTCCAAAGGTTGCCGCGCCGTCAGGCGCGTCCGCATCGCTGTTGGGCTTGGGCATGTCGAGGTCGACGACCAGCAGCCCGGAAGGGCCGGTGGCAATGCCGACGTTGAACGGGGCCCGTGTCCAGGTGGCGCGGATGCGGTCGGGGTCGGTGGTGGCGCGCCGCTCCCACTTGCGGTGACCGTCCGTGCAGACGCCGGTGCCGGGGCAGGTCGCTTCGCCGTGCAGGGCGGGGCGCTTGGTGGCGGGACGGAGCGGGAAGACGTGCCAGCCGCGCTCCGCAGCGGCGAGAGCGGCGGCGAGTAAGGACGCTCGCGTTGTGTCGGTCGGTTGGGTCATGCTGGAGACCTCCGCAGGTCTGTTGAGGACTGGAGACAAGGGCGGCCCCGGACTTTGCCGAGACGGGGGCCGCCCTTGGCGTAGCTACTCGCAGGTGCATTCCGGTACGTCGCCCGCTCCGGTGTCGCCGCACTGGCAGCAGTGGGCGTAGGGGTAGGGCTCGGTGTCGTCGGTGGGGTAGCAGAGTTCGCAGTCGTTGAACTCGTCGTCTTCGTCGAACACGGGGTTCCTCTCGGGTGGGTCAGCCGTGGAAGTGGTTGCGCTTGATGACGGCCTTGCGGATGTTCACGGTCGTGCCGCCGCGGTGGCCGCTGGCGCCGAAGATCTGCGCGGCGATGAATCCGCCGAAGATCACAGCGGCCAGGATGATGAGCTGGTGGACGAACGCGGCGAGCGCCGCGATGAACGCGGTCAGCAAGACCAGGCCACCGCAGACCGCGAGGAACCCCACCCCGCCGAGCGCGACGTTGACGGCCGTGTGGGAGACGGCCGGTTTGGCGGCGACAGGTTCGGGCTGCATGGGGTTGATGGCGTAGCCGGTGACGACCCGCCCGTCCGGCAGGACGACGCTCGCCACCGCCGGGATGCTGCTGGGCTGGACGGGAACGAGGGGCGCCGACACCTGGACTGTGGGCGGCATCGGGGTGGGCTGATGAACGGTCACGGCTCGTTGTGCGGGCAGGTTGTCGAAGCGCTCGGGGTACATGCGGAATCCCTTCCGGCAGATGGCCAGGGAGGCTGAGGCACCCCCTTGCGGGAGGCGTGTGGAGGGGGTTTCAGGGGTGCTGACCTGCGGGCCTCCCTGCCTCCCTGAACGATCATTCATGCAGGTCAAGGCCAGGGAGGCGGGACAGGGAGGGGGTCAGGGAGTTCTCCCTGCCTCCCTGACCCGAAGCGGGTCGCCTCCCTGTCACTCGGAGGCGGAAGCGGAACCCTCGGTGTCGCGGTTGGCGAGGGCGGCGGCGACGCGGTCACGGCGTACGACGATGACGCCGTCGGACTTGTACGGCTCGGCTCCGGTGCCGCCGAGAACGCGCTTGAGGTCGAGGAAGGACCACTTGCCGTAGGCGTCCGTGTTCAGCGCCCCGAGCCGGGTGATGACCTCCTGGGTGCGCACACGCTCATCGCGGCCCAGCACGGCGAGGATGTCGGCGAGCGGGTCGCGCTGCTCGCCGCGTTCGATGGCGTGCACGGTGGCGACGCCGTTGCGCAGCGCCTTGGCGCGCTCGGCGATCTCGGCGGCGGGGTCGTCGTCGATGAAGTGGGTGCGCACCGTGATGGACGACTGGCCCTTGGGGACGTCGATGCCGTCCGAGGTGACGACCAGGGTTCCCTTGTCCAGGCCCTGCCGGAGCAGGTGGGGGGCGGCGCCGTCGTCGACGGCCTTGTCCCCCAGGGCCATGCGGGACTGGGATTCGGTGCCCAGCACGAGGGAGGCGCGGGTGTGGGCGCCCTCGCGGACCAGCTTGGGAAGGTTCTGGTCGGTGGGGTCCTGGGTGCCCTGCCACATCAGGACGTCGACCGCGCGGCCCTGGTTGTGGATTTTGCGCACGGCCATGAAGTAGCGGGAGGTGGCCTTGGCGCCGCCGTAGGGCTTCTTGTCCTCATCCAGGACCGGGCACATGAACGCGACCTGCGCCTCGTCGACGATGACGATGAGCGGCGGGAACACCGCGTGCGGGTCACCCCGGCGCACGTCGATGCGCCGGTTCATCTCCTCGACGGCGGCCTCAACCATCTCGGTGACCTGGATGACGTGGTCATCGGTGGGTCCCTGGATCAGGACGTCGGCGATGCCGTCGAACATCTTCCAGTCCCCCACGCCCTTCAAATCGCCCAGCCAGAACTGCACCGACTTGTCCAGGGCCAGCCACAGGGCGACCGAGCGCAAGGACGCGGTCTTGCCCTGGTTCGAGCGACCAGTGATGAGCAGGTGGCGCTGATACACGCCCAGCTCCGCCGCATCCCCGCGCAGGTCCTGACCCCACGGGGCCTTGCCCGTACGGTAGTTGGCGGTCATCGTCTCGTCCGTGACCAGCGGCGAGGGGCCGATCGGCTCATCGAGCGCCCCGGAGTCCGCGATCCACAGCCGGACGGTGCGGGCCGCCTCGGGGATCACGATGAACACCTCGTGCTCGTGCCGGGTGAGGTTCTCGGCGAGCTTGCGGCGGCGCTGCTGCACCTCGTTCGTCGACACCCCGGACGGGAGCGTGACGTCGACCTCGACGCCGCATCCCGCGATGCGGATCGGGCCCAGCATCGCGGCCCCGGCGTCGCCCATCTCCTTGATGGCGTTGCGCAGCGCAGGCACCCCCAGATCCCGCAGCGCCTTGACCACGATGGACGGAGTGATGGGCTCGCCCTCACCACTGCGGACGTTGGCCGGAAGCGCCCATTGCGGTGCGGCCTGCTGCTTGCTGCCGACCGTCCACAGGGCGAGCAGCGCGAGGAACGGGCCGATGGTGAGCGCGGGCCCCCACACCACCTGCACGATGCGGATGAGCAGGCCGATGAAGTCGACGGTGGCCCTCAGCGGGGTGATGACGTCGGCGACGTCCTTGGTGTTGAGGGCCATCACCACCCCGAGCGCGACCAGCACCCCGATGCCCATTCCCGTACCGACGGCAGCGCCCTTGGCGACGTCCACGGGCGAGTGGAGCAGGTCCATACGGCGGTGGTGGCGGGCCTGGCGGAAGCGCTGCAACCGCTCCTCCCACTCCTCTGCCACTTCCAGGTTCCCCGCGGCTTCCGCCGCGCGGATCATGCGCTCATAGCGGGCCCCGGTCTTGCCGTCCCACGTGCGACGGGCCACGATCCGCGCCCCACCGGCGACGTAGAGGGTGTGGCGTGCCACCGCACGGGCGGTCGTCTTGGTGGTCTCGTGGGTGACTGCGGTTTTGACGGCGCGGCCGGAGCGCAGCCACAGCGGCACCGGCTTGGCGGGTTCCGGGTCGGGAACCACGGTCAGCGTGGTCACGCTCGCCGCATCGGCCAGGATTTCGGCCGGCGGGGCGGGCTCCTTGTGCAGACGGACGACGTTCTCGGACATGCGGCGGTGTCTCCTGACTGCCCCGAGCGGGGCGGGAGTTGAAGATTCAGGCGGCGGGAAGAACGCGCGGTGCGGGGGGGGTCACCACCACCGCGACGTCGTCTTCGGCATGAGGGTGGGGTGGCCGTTGACCATGTGGTCAACGCACTGCGGGCAGTCCTCGCGCGGCCGCAGCCTGCGGTGAATGGTCCGGTCGTGGGCGTGCTGCCAGCACTGCGGGCACTCGCCCGGAGGCGCGGGCTTGGCGGCCATGCTCACCACCACCGCGACGACTTCTTCGCGGCCTTCGCCTTGGCGGCCTCGGTCACCAGCCGCGTTCGCTCGCCCTGCAGAGCGGTGATCTCCGCGATCAGCCGGGTCTCAGCGGCGCTCCATGCGGTGTCGATGCTTCGCTCCGCGCGGCCGGTGCTCTTGCCGCGGGCCGCCTTGATGCCGCCCCCTGCCACGGCGGCGAGGATCGCGCGCCGCTCGCGGCCGTCCAGCGGCCACAACTCGCGGTTCTGCACGGCGGTCAACTTGCGGCTGGTGTGCTGGATCTCGCGCTCCAGGCGACGGGTATCGGGCTTGCCCATGGTCAGTTGCTCCTCGAAGACGTGGGGTAGGCGCAGGGCACGCACATGCCGAGTGAGGTGGGGATGACGTATCCGGCGTCCCGGCGGCAGGCCGGGCAGATGCGGCGGGCGCACATCGCCTTGGCGAGCGCGGCCCGCTTGCCCGGCGTCATCGGCCGCACGGGCTTGGCGCGGTCGACGCGGTACAGGAAGGCGACCAAGGGACCGCGCCGGTAGCGCGGGCGAAGCACCTGCGCCGCGATCGGCTGACCCCCCGGACGTAAGCCACGGGCGCGCAGTTGGCGGCGCGTGGCCAGCCCGTCAGGGGCGTAGCGCCACGGGTAGGTAGGGACGCCGAAACGGCTGCCTGCGGGGTCGTAGCACTTGCCGAACGCCCCGGACATCACACGGCCTTAGCGGCGCGCTCGGCAAGCAGCGTGTCCCGCAGCATCCGGGCGTTCGCCGCAGACGTGTGGACCTCGCGGCGGATGCCCTCGGCACTCACCCGTGCATCCGGCCAACCGGCCGTCGCCTTGCGCGCCTGGGTCAGCAACTGCTTGGCAGTGCGGCGGGGGCGCTTCGGTCGGGCCGACTCGGGAAGTCGACCCGTCGCCCGACGCGGCCGGGGCGACTCCGCGGCCACCGCACGCGGTGCGATCGCCGCGACGGGAGTCGGGGCAACGGTCGGAACGGGCTTGAGCGGGAGAGTCGACTTCACGAAGTCGACCGCGACCGGATCGGGCATCCGCAGCGGTGCCACCGTGATCGGGGCGGAGGTCGATTCCGGCAGGTCAGCCGTAGACCGAATCATCTCGGTCTCGGTAGATTCCTCCGCATTTGAGTCCGGCGCCGGGATCGGGGCGGGGCGGTGGTGCAGCACCTTGGCGACCAGGTCCGATCCGAAGTAGATCGATCCGACTGGAAGCGAGGTGGCGAGCAGTACGAGGGCCCAGTTCGCGGGGTCGAAGTCGGCGAGCCGTCCCCAGTCGACCGTGGCCCCGTGCAGCTCGGGAACGAGTCCGTGGACGTAGTTGAGGACCAGCGAGGCGAGCGTGTAGGTGCCCAGCACCCGCAGCGCGAACGTCCGGTCCTGGTCGGCGAGCACGAGCGTGGCGACCAGGGCCAGAGCCATCAGGCCGTCGACCACGAACGGGTACAGCATCGCGGCCGTCGTGTCCGCACCGACCGTGGTCGCGATGTCCCGCAGCGCATTCCATGAGACGCGGAAGGCCATGGCGACTACGACGACCAGGGCGAGCACGAGGGCGGTACGGCCCTTGCGGTTGAGGCTCACGCGCCGACCCCCGGAACGAATGCCGCGCCGGTGTTCATCAGGGCGAGGCGAGCGGCGAGCGCCTGGCGGCGGGCCCGGCGCAGGCGGCGTGTGTCCAGCTCGTTCGGGGTGCGGTCCAGCGTGATGATCTGCGCGTCCAGCAACTCGACGTCCGCCTCGATGACGGGCATCTCCAGCTCGATGGCGTCCAGCTCAGCGGCCGTCGGCTCCATGAAGTCGGCGAACGCGGTAACAGCTTCCTGAACAGTGACGATGTGGCTCATTGGGTCGTGGTTCCTTTCGCAGGGGAACGGCCCGAACAGCGGCCCCAGTGTTCGAGCACCGGGGCCGCACGCCGTTGAAGTCGGTCAGTCCGGCTCCCCTCAGCCCCGCCCGTACGACCAAGGGCCGGACGGGCAGGGGAGGCAACCGGCCGCCGCACCAGATGCGGCGGAGGTTGAAGTTGTGCACGTCTCCTTCGGAACTGCGGCTCCCGTGTCAGGTAGAGCCGCCATGGTCCGTTTCAGGCGGAGACAAGACCTCTCGGTCTGCCCTCCGGCTGCAAAGGTGCCGGGAACCTCCCCCCGTCCAACGCGGGGCTCCTGGTCGTGCGAAGCAGCCCAAAGAAGGGCCCCTCCGGCGCTTCGCTGAACTAGTTCTGCGGTGCGCTGTGACGATTAAGGCACGCTCCGGAGTGGGTGTCAACAGAACTAGTTCAGAGGTCCCGAAAATCGTTCGGACGCCCGCGGAGCGATCCCGACTATCCTGTTAGGACTAGTTCTGTAAGACTGGGGTCGCGAGTCACACATCCAAGGGAGTCACGCGTGGAGGAGACCAAGGTTCCGAAGGTTCAGCGGCTCGCCGCTGAGCTGCGGACGAAGATTCGACAGGGGGCGTATCCCCCGGGGTCTGCGCTGCCCAAGGTCCGGGAACTTCAGGAATCCGAAGGCGTCGCCTACCAGACCGTCCGCGACGTGTACCGGGTACTGGAGGACGAGGGCCTGATCATCTCCCGCAGAGGTGAGGGCACCTTCGTGTCGCCGATCCTCGGGAAGATCCACCGGGACGGCACCGGCCGCTACATCAAGTCGGCTCGGGAAGAGGCTGGCGCTCGGGGCGCGTTTGCGGCGGAAATCGCCAGGCTCGGCATGACTTCGAGCGCGACAACCGTGATCAGCCGGGAACGGCCACCGAAGCGGGTTGCCGAGATCCTCGGCATCCATCACTCCGCGAAGGCACTCGTCAGGGCGCGGGTCATGCGCGCTGACGCCACCGTGGTGCAGGTGGCGACGTCGTACTTCCCCGGGGATGTGACGTTCGGTACGCAGCTTGAACAGCAGGACACCGGGGACGGCGGAAGCAAGTCCCGTCTCGCCGAACTCGGCTACCAACAGACCCGCATCCGAGAGTCCATCGACGTACGACCCCCGAGCAAGACTGAAGCCGAGTCGCTTGGCGTATCAGCCGACAGGTTGGTCTACGAGATCACCCACGTTGGCCTGACCGAGAGCGGAAGGGCCGTGGAGGTCTGCGTGCACGTTATGCCCATCACCCTGTGGTCACTCAGCTATGAGTGGCCCATCGACCTGCCCGCAGTCTGAGAGGAACACCGAAGTGAGCAGCAACACCGCCATCGTTCGCGACGCCACAGAGCGCTACCGCACTGCTCGACGGGAGGCAGGCGAGAGCCGGGGCGCTTTCGAGACCGAGATCAAGCGGCTCGGGGGGACTCCCCGAGTGGAAACCGCGATCCGTCGCGACACCGCACCCTCCGAGGTGGTCGAACTTCTCGACATCGCGGCCACCGACCAGACCGTCATCCGCGCCCGGCACATGTACGACGGTGACCGCCTGGTCCAGCTTGCCGACTCGTACGTCCCCCTGGACGTGGCAGAGGCGGCAAGCATCGAGAACCCTGACCCGGGTCTTGGCGGCATCATCAGCCGGATGCGTGACGCGGGATACGAGCAGACCGAGGCGATCGAGGAGATCACGCTGTACGCGGCGACCTCGGTTGAAGCGGAGGCCTTCGGCGTCGAGGTCGGCAGCAACCTGCTTCAGATCACGCACACCGGTTACACGAAGACCGGTCGCGCCGTTGAGGTCACCGTCCACCGCCCCAGCCCCGGTTGGGTTCTGCGCTTCAGCCCGCCCATTAGCTGACGCCAGCACATCGCGACGGCCCGCACCGAATGGTGCGGGCCGTCGCTGTTTCTTACCTGAGAGGATCCGGGCGCTCCGAGAAGGCAAGGGCATCGAACGCGAGAGGCTGCACGGGAATGCGTGACTCGCGTCACGCCCGACAGGGGTTCGATCATGAAGTGATCCGGATGGCAAACGCGGCAGGCGAAAGATCAACCAGTGGGAATCGTCTTAGCGGGTAAGAGGCTTGGGGATCTCGCGCTAACTGGAGCTAACTGGAGCTAACTGGAAGAAGCTCAATCAAGCTCACTCAAACTCACTAGGGCTTACTAGAACTTACTAGAAACCGCGTGCGACCAGCCCTGTCTGTCGCGAGCATAATAGTGATCATGATTCCAGTTCACCCCAGTCGACTACCTGGTTGTGCACTTAATTATACGCAAGAGCAAAGTTGCTTTCCTGGTCGATAGTCCGACGGGATTTGGCGCCTGCTCTTGGAGTCGAGCCAACTCCTCTATGCTGGGGGGCACTTCCTCTCAGAGGTCCCCCGAGTCGTTCGCCTCGCGGGAGGCGAACTCCTGGGCTTAGCTCAGGGTTTCCCCCTCGGACCGAAGGGAGGGATACGAGGTGACCGAAGAGTCTTCTTCTGGCGATCACTGTGCACGGTGCGAGCGCCGTCTGTCTTTCAGGCAGGCGATGATCGACTGGGCACCAGTGATTGTTGTGGTCATCAAGGAAGTGGTGCTGCTCTTCTGGTCCTGACCAGAAGCACGGCGTACCGGCCGGTGGGCTCAGCAAAGAGCCCGACCGTGGATAGATCGGCCGGGCTCGTGACTTGCACCTCTTTGGGCCTGGCGCTGTTGGAGCAGCGGCGGGCCCTTCCTTGTCTCTTAAGACTTGCGAGGCCAACTGCATCGTAAGGCATTCCCATTGCATTGCCATGGCCTACGAGGGACAGTGGCGACTGTTAGCGTCCCCGACCCACCGTAAAACTACACACGGTCCGCACAGGCTCGTTTCCGCAGCTCGGGCTGATCGACGCTGAGCCGGGGCAAGGCGTTTTTGAGTTGCCCACATGGGCTCCAGCAGCGTTGGTGGGTGCGCGTCCCGACATCAACGACTGACATCAACAGTCGCGTACACCAGTGCACAACTGTGGACCAGCGCAGGCCTATCGTCATGGACCGGGGGCGCTCAACGGCTGGTTGACGGGGCGCACATCCGGGGTGAACGCGCCTACGGATCAGAAGGTTGCCAGTTCGATTCCTCACTGCTCAACACGGCCTCGTTGTCCTGGTCTTTGTCCAGTGCGCTGACGGACGCCACCGTTCACCGTGGTACACACACCCACTCTGACCTGCCTCGCGAACCCCCACGAACGCCCCCGGACGGCCATGCGGACAGTTGGAAAGCGTGTTGGGGGCAACCCCTCACGAGTTCGAATCTCGTATCCTCCGCCAGTGCCTCACCGGGCACGATGTCGAAGGGCCCCACCGTTCGCGGTGGGGCCCTTCGTCGTTGTCCGTCCCAGTTGGTCTCTGAACGAGCACCGGGTACACACCGCGCTCGCGTCTCGCCCCCAGCGCCGACCGGTCTTCTCCCACTCAGCAGGTTCTACGCAACCACCTGTTACCAACAACGGCCGGACCACGGCTGGCCAGCACGCAGATACGCCGCCTTCGCGTGCGCCCAAGCACACCGGCGAGAGGGTTGCGCGCCCAACCACCCAAGGGTGTAAGGCCCTGCGGATCACCGCGTCGAGTCGACAAAAGCGCAGTTCGGGTGAGGGTTGCGGCGCTAACCCTCACGTCCCTCATTCTCAGCGCGCTGTCGGGAACCCCCGCAGTCCCTAAAAGAGGTGGAGTCCAGGAGCCGGTGGTCGATGCGGCTGGACGGGTGCAGTTCGGCACCTGAGTCCGGCGGCCTCCAACCGGAGCGACGCGCCGCCGGATTACATGAACCTGCGTCTCGGCGCGGGGCGTGCCGGCGTCCTTCATGGCCCCGGATCCGACGAATGAAAGAGCGCAATGGCAGAGCGCGACCCTCGCAACCGCACTGGCCGCAGCCCGCTACTTCGCGGGCTCGCCGCTGCCGTGCTCGTGGCCGGCATGCTGGTGGCCTCAGCGGGACCGGGATACGGAGCCGGCGTGGCCACTGCGGCGCCCGGCGCACAGTTCACGCCGTTGACGGCGGCAGTCATGACCGAACCGACGCCGTTCGTCGCCACGGACGGCAGGACACACCTCTCGTACGAACTGCTCACCACGAACGCACTGTCCAGCAGCACGCCGGTGCGGCTCGACCGTGTCAACGTCCGAGACGCCCACACGCACCGGGTCGTCGGCTCGCTGAGCGGGCAGGCGCTGGCCGAGGCCGCCAATCCGGTGGGCGACCCCCTGCCCGGTGCGGACGGGTACACCCCGGCGCCCCCGGCCCCGACGCCGACCGTCATCCAGGGCTCCCAGAAGTGGATCATCTGGCTCGACCTGGTCCTCGACCGCGGTCAGCCGGTGCCCAAGGTCCTCGAACACCATCTCTCGGGTGCCGTCCTGGCCCCCTCCGGCCCCTCCGCATTCGAGGAGACGGTGCAGGCCACGCGGACCGGCCGCACCCCGCCGTTGAACCTGGACCCGCCGGTCCGCCCCGGCACCTGGTACGCCAGCGAGTCGTGCTGCGGCAACACCCACCACCGGCGCGGCCTCGGCCCGATCAACGGCCGCTTCTACGTGCCGCAGCGCTTCGCGATCGACTGGTACCGGGTCGGCAGGCAAGGGCAGACCTGGGAAGGCGACCCCGCACGGCTCACCAGCTACCTGAGCTACCGGCAGCCGGTCGTGGCCTCGGCCGGCGGCAGAGTGGTGGAGGTCCAGGACGGGGTCCCGGACAACACGCCGCCCCTCACGCCGCCCATCCCGCCGATCGAGAACACGGTCGGCAACCACGTCACCGTGGAAGTCGCGCCGGGCCGCTATCTGCTCTACGCCCACATGAAGCCCGGCTCGCTCAGGGTCCGGGAGGGCGATCACGTCGAAAGCGGCCAGGTCCTCGGGCTGATCGGCAACAGCGGCAACTCGACCACGCCGCACCTGCACTTCCAGGTGATGACCACGGCCGAGTTCTTCCCGACCGACAGCCCGCCGTTCACCTTCCGGCAGTTCCGCGTCCTCGGCCAGGTCGAACCCCGGCTCTGGGACGACAATCTGGGCGTGCAGCCGACCGGCGTCCTGCCGATCACGCCCTCGCCGTACGAGGGCCGTCACCGTGCGCGGTATCCGCTCGACCGCGAGGTACTGGAGTTCTGACCGGACCCTGGCGAGCCCACGGCCGGGCGCCCGGCTGCCGCAACGTAGGACTCTCATGCCCCGTTTCTGTGGGAGCCCAGGGACAGACCCCAGGTCAATGACCTGGGGTCTGTTTCTTGTCCAGGCCCGATCGCGCCTTCTGCCTGCCTCCACCGAATGCCACGCCCGAACCGCCGCAGACAATCGCCGCGATGTGGCCTGCCCGGTACACAGCGCTGATGTCGCGGAGATGTCGTCGACGGGGGAGCTGCCGAGCACGAGGAGGTCGACGTCTGCGCCGGGGCGCAGTACGCGACGGCGCTCGGGTCGAAGGCGAACGGCACCGCGGAGCCGCCGCACCGGCCCGGCCCCGCCACCTCGAGAGCGGGGCGGACCCAGGGCAGGCCGGCGGACCCGGCATTGGGGTCGATCACCCATGATCCAGTGCTCCGGCAACGGTCGCTGGGGTCTCGTGCCCTGGGGGGACCTGGCCGAAGTCGATATCCACTCCGCGATGCGGCTCCGGATCGAACATGCCCTGGATACGGCTCGGAGCGCGCCCTGCCTCGGCTGAGATCCCAAACGCCCGGATCAGGGGGCAGGCTATCTTTATTCCTGTGGCGAGCCCGCGTCGCTAGCCGGACAATGGAGTTGTGCTCAGCAGAGATCACTCGTTTCTGTTTCGCCTTTCATCCCGAACAGACGCGGCTCCGCACGGAGGTGTTTCCGTGATGACGAAAGCCAGCGGCCAACCAGCTCACGCGGGGCCGATACCCAAAGCGCAATACGATGTATATTGCCCGCAGGAAGGGTACGAGGTCCTCTCGGGGTTCGACAGCATAAACGAGGCCAAGAAGGCCGCAAAGAAGCACAACCTCGAAAACTCTCCACCACATGAGGCTCGGGCAGTACCACATCACTATGGCCCCGATGAGGGGTCGGTCCACTCCTAAAGCTCAGTTCGAAGCGTTCAGCCAGGCGGAGTCGCCTGACATCATGGCTGACATCCATGGCTGACATCCATGGCTGACCATCGATGGACTCCATCTACCGCGGGAAGTTCTTTGTGGTTAGGCTCGGCGCCGTGAGCGAAGACGCCCGCCTTTTGGCGAACCACCGTGTCCACGTCGTACCCGTGGTTCTGGCCCTGGCCAACCCGCCTTGGCAGCGGGACGTCTGGCTTGACCCGTCGATGTTCGAGAACCTGGACCACGTCTTCCATACCCTCTTCGATGACTTCTGCGACGCCGACGAGCCAGAGCAATACCTCGGCGTCAGTCTGAGAACTGAGGAAGAGGTCGCTCTCATGCGTGAGCTGGGCATCGCGCTCAACGCCGCGGCTACCGAGGCGCCAGAGGAAACCGACGCGGAGTATCTACGGACCCCCTCGTGGCCAAAGGTCGTCGCGGTCGCGGGTCGTCTCGCTCAGGTCATGGTCGCGAACGACCTGAAGGAACTCGCTGCCATGCACGAACCGATCTGAGTACGGGCTGAGCGGGCTGAGCACTGGCACGCAAGGCGAGCTGCCGCACGAATTGCGTCTAATGTTCTTGATTTCGCACCCCGATGACAAGGGAACCCTCGGGACCGCTCGGAGATGCCGCTTTCAGGAGTTCGTCTTCCCTGGAGTCGATGAACCGGGTGAATATCTGCTGCGAGTACCCGAATATCGCCGCGAAAGCAAGGATCTCCCATCCCGTGTCGATATGGAACCCCGGGGTCGCGAACAGCAGGAGCAGTCCCAGCACTGCTGTTATTCCGCCCAGTGAGACCTTCAGTATTGCCTGGCCTACGTGTACCAAGTAGGGGTCTTCGATTCGCTGCTTTCGCGCCAGCGAGTAGACGGCTGAAACTGTTGCCCCTGCTGCACCAATGAGCTCGATCAGCAGAATGTCGCTGCGGCTCGGCCTCGTCCCCAGTGGGCAGACCATCTCCTTCCCGAAGTTACTGCACGCGAGATCGGACTTCCAGTGTGCGTTCACGACTCCGAGCAGGACTGTAAGCGCTATGAGTACCACTGCCGCCACCAGGAGAATGACATTGAACGTCCGGAGTCGGCCACGGGTGAAGCCGTTCGAAATGTAGGCTCCGCGCAGCGCGCTCTCTATTCGCTGGCGATCGGCAGGAGGGATTTCTTCCCCGTCCTTCTCCTTGAAGTTGTCAAGCCATTTACGGCGTTGGTCTTGAGGCATCAAGTAGCTTTGGACGGTTTGCCTGATCCTGGGGAGTTCACCGCAGAGCATTTCATCCGTCAGCAAGCGAAGCAGCAATGCGTCGGCCGCCTGCATTCGAGAGATGGCAATATCTGCTGAGCCCGCGTATCGCCAAGGTGCGATTCTCGCCTGCGCCGCCTGCTGTGACAGTTTTGCATTGAGCACGACCCCCTCGTAGGCAACGTGGAGTTCCTCTGCCCCGGCGACCCATTTTCCGGAGTCTGCCTCGACGGTACAGTCGCGCTTTATCGCCGCTATCCTGGCTGTGTATTCCATCCAGTCCGTACGGGTTTCACAGCTGACCCGCCAGCGTGACTTCGCGACGTTTGGCACAATGATCCCTCGTCGATCTTGGCCTTGGATGGCAAGAGGCCCATGACGTTCCCTCGCGAAGCGGGCATCGTCCGGACTGTTCCTCGACTTTCAGTCTGCGCCGGAGGTTCGCCGGGTGCATCTCGGACGATCTCCCATGGGCCTACCGCTGCTTCGGCCTGGGCCAGGCGCCCGGAGTGGTCCGACGAGAACCCGAGCTTCGCGAGTGGGGACGTTCTAGCGCGGGGGGACCGGGCGGTCGTAGACGTTGTCGGGGGTGACGATCTCGGTGATCGCTCGGGCTACCAGTGAGGACGGCTCCTGGCCGGCGTGTGTGATGTCGGTGTTGAGGATCAGCACCAAGGTCGCCTTCCGCGAGGGGAGGTAGACGGTCACGGTTTCGTAGCCGGGGATGGAGCCGTTGTGCCCGATCCAGCCGCCGCTCTTGAAGATGCCGAGGCCGTAGCTGGTGCCGGGGTGGCCGGTCGGCAGCATCTTGAGCCGCTGCCTCTGGGTCTCCGGGCTGAGCAGCGTCCCGGTGGCGACGGTCTTGGCCCAGCGGCGCAGGTCGTGCAGGTTCGAGATCATCGCGCCGGCCGACCAGGCCCAACTGGGGTTCCAGTCCGTGGAGTCCTCGACCTCGCCGCTCAGCGTCTGGTTGGTGTAGCCGCGCGCGTGCGGTTCGGGGAACTCGGGGCCGCTGGGGAACAGCGTGTGGCCGAGGTGGGCCGGGCGGAGCACCCGATGGTGGATGAAGTCGGCGGCGCGGTGGCCGCTGACCTTCTCGATCACCAGACCGAGGAGGATCAGGTTGCTGTTGGAGTACTGGAACTGCGTGCCCGGCGCGAAGGTGTTGCGGTGCTTGAAGCCGTACGCGAGCACCTCCCGCGGGGTGAACGGGCGGCTCGGGTCGCTCAGCAGGTCGTGCACGAAGTCGGGGTCGGCGCTGTAGGGGAACAGGCCGCTGCGCATCTCGGCCAGGTGGCGCAGCGTGATGTGGCGACCGTTCGGCACGCCGTGGACGTAGCGGGAGATCGGGTCGTCCAGCCGGATCCGCCGGTCGTCGACGAGCTTGAGCAGCGCGGTGACCGTGAACGTTTTGGTCTCGCTGCCGATCCGGATGTACAGGTCGGTGGTCATCGGCTCGCGAGTGGCGGTGTCGGCGACACCGGTCGCGCGGACGTAACACCCCTTGCCCGGCATCCACAGTCCGACGGCGGCGCCGGGGATGCCGGCCTCCCGGCGGACGTTCTCGACGGCCTTGTCCAGCCGAGCGGTCGTGCCGCGGCCGAGGCCTCCCGGCGTGCACTTGTCCTGGCCGTGCCGGTCGACGCCGGCGGGGTGGACCGCAGTGGCGGACATGGCGGAAGTCGCCGTAACCGGGGCCAGTACGGCTGCCACCAGCAGCGCGGCTGCGAACAGACGTCGGGAGGGAGTACGTCGCATGTCGGCTCGCTTCTTCCGGATCGGGGCTGATGCTGCAACGCCACCATCCGACTTCCGGTGGGACATCCTTCTGCGGCACGCGTCCCTCCGAGTCCACTCGATCGGACCGATGTTCGCCCGCGGTACGTGGCCAACCGACGCGGAGCAGCTCCAGGCATCCGTCCGGTCGGAAGTCGCCGCCCTTACGCGAGGTGCCGATCTGCCGTGCGGCAGGATGGCGCCTCATGAGTGATGCTCCCGTCCCCTCAGGGGGTGATTCCGCCGCCGAGTTCATCGAGCGAGGTCAGCAGGCTGCCGCGAAGGGAGACTGGAAGGCGGCTGTCGCGGCTTGGATCGCCGGTTCCAACGCCGGAAGCCTGGACTCGGCGAACCTCGTGGTCACGGCGGTCCCCCCGCTGAAGGCGCAGGCCGACGAAGGGGACGTTGAGGCACAGGCTCTCGTGGCCGGCGTGCTGCTCGACTTCTTCACCGACGCCGCCCAACCGATGGTGCTGTCCTACGCGACAGCCGCGGCGCGGGCCGGGCATCCGGCAGCCCAGCGCACCTTGGGCGTCATGTACCGCACCGGCCGCGGAGTCGAGGCGGACGCGTTCCAGGCCGAGGCCCTCTTCACGGCGGCCGCGGAGGCCGGCGACGCGTACGCCGCCTTCAACCTGGCGGGCATGCACATCACCGGCGATGCCCGGGTCAGGGACCACGACCGGTGCATGCGTCTGCTGCGCCAGGCGGTCAGCGGGGGCGTGATCGAGGCGGCTGCCGTGCTCGGCGACCGGCTCTCCGCCATCGACGAGGACGCCGAGGCCCTGAGCTGGTACCTGTACGCCGCCCAACGGGGGCACGCGGGTTCGATGTTCGGCGCCGGCTGCCGGTACCGCGACGGCCTGGGAACAGCACCGGACCCGGTCCAGGCCGTGCGGTGGTTCCTGGCGGTGCTCGACAAGGGGAATGGAGACGGGATCCATGAGGCGATCCAGCTGGTGAAGCAGGGCATGACCGACGAACAGATCCGCACCGCTGGTCGACTGGCCGGCCGCCCCTCCGAGGCCGAAACCCTCATCCGCACGGCCCGCCGGCACGGCGGGTGATCCCCGCCCCACCACACCGCGACTTCCCGAGTTCAGGGCTTCGCCCGGCCGCCTGATGCCGCCGGCGCCGTCACTTCCCGTCGCGCAGTGCGTCACTGATCTCCAGAAGCCGCCTCTCGGGCAGAGCGAAGGCATTGCCGGGGTTTCGGAAGGAGTGGCCGCCGTCGTTGGTCCAGACGCCGGCTGTCGGCGTCCAGTGGGCGGGAGCCCACAGGCCCTGGTTCTCAAGGAGCATCCTCGCCACTACCGCGGGCTCCTCGATCCAGGTGAGAGCGGCTAGGGCAGTGGTGAGGACAGCAGCGGCGTCGTCGGGAAGTTGTGCGTCGCCGAGTGTGGGGAAGAGCAGCAGGAGACGGGCGGCCGCGTCGCCGGCGCCCTCTGTTGCCGGCTGTCGAGCAACGGACAACAGTTCCGGCCAGGCCATGCCGGGCCCCATGAAGTGACCGTCGACAACGGCGAGCGTTTCCGATTTGGACCAAGCCGCGTGATGGATGACGTAGTCCACGCCTTGGTCGTCCTCGAAGTTGCGGTAGACGACATGGATGGTGTGGCCGGAGCGCAGGGGCACGTTGAAGACCGGCCACTCGTGCTCGGCGGACAGCGTGCGGTTCAGCTCCATGGCCGCGTCCCAGTCGGCGCCGAACGCGGCTCGTTGTGCGTCCTCCCCGCGCAAGCTGGTGCCGAGGTGTACGGGCCAGAACAGCGGGTTGTCCAGGTAGGCGCTGCCCTGGACCAGTGGGCCGCCTTCGTATCCGGGGATCTTGAGCACATGCGGATGATGGCACGCGGGGCAGACACCACTTCGGGGTCGAGGTCCGGCCCCGCTCCGTGCGGATTCCTGTGCGCGGGCACGGTGTCGAAGGGCCTCACCGTTCGCGGCGGGGCCCGGCGTGCCAGCGGCGTGCCGGCGGCCGCATGATCGGCTGACAGGTTCTTCAAAGGTTCTTCATTGTCTGCGTCCTACCGTCGGCCTGCCCGCCGCGTCCGTGGACGGGTTCGACAGGAGAGCGGGAGAACCGATGAGGATGAATCGGGTACTGCCGGCCGCGGCGGCCTCGGTCGTGGTCTTCGCACTGACCGGCTGCGGCAGCGACGGCGGTGACTCGAAGGTTCCGACGGCGGACCGTGGCGACTCGTCCGCCTCGGCCACGAAGGCGGGCGGCCAGAGCGGCGGGGACGACGTGGCCGCGTACGTGAAGGCGCAGCGGGGTTGGGTGCAGTGCCTGCGGGACAACGGTGTGGACGCGCCGGACCCGGACGAGAAGGGCGAGGTCGACTTCGGTGGTGGTGGCGGCGACAAACTGCTTGCCCTGAAAAAGGATCCGAAGTTCCTCAAGGCGTCGGTGAAGTGCGCCGACAAGAAGGCCACCGTCCCCGAGAGCATCGAGGATGCCAAGCGGCCCAGGCTCACCGCCGCGCAGATCGAGGTCGCGCGCGACCTGGCCGCCTGCATGCAGAAGCACGGCGCCCCCGACTACCCCGACCCCGGCCCCGACGGCTACCCGACGAACAGCAACTCGGGCGTCCCCGAGTGGGACCAGAGCTCCGCCGGTGCGCAGCGCGCGATACGCGTCTGCGCGCCGATCGCAGGCAACCCGACCAACCCGCCCGCGGCCAAGGGCTGAAGGTTGACAGAGACAGAGACAGAGACAGAGACGGTGGCGGGGGCGGGGGTTGGTGACACGGACGGGGGCGTTCCCGCGCCGCCACCGCCTCGCGGTCGGCGCGGCCGGCGCAGGCGGCGTACGGTGCTGATCGCTTCGACGGTCGCCGTCGTGGCGGCGGTCTCCGTGGTCGGCGCGCTCGGGCTGGGCGGCGGCAAGGACGAGGGGTCGGCTGTCCCGCGACGGGCCGGCTCCGTCGTACCGGTGACGCGGGAGACACTGACCGAACGCACCACGGTGGACGGCCAGCTGGGCTACGGCACGGAGCTGCCGCTGCCGGTCAAGGCGACCGGGACCGTGACCTGGCTGCCCGAGCAGGGTGCGACGGTGGAGCGCGGCGGCGAGTTGCTCCGGGTCGACGACCGGCCCGTGGTCCTCATGTATGGACCGCTGCCGATGTACCGAAGCCTGGGGCTGACCCCCCAGGAGAACGAGCAGGACTCGGGCGGGCAGCAGCCGAGCACCGCCGGGAACGGCAAGTCCCCGAGCGCCTCCGGTTCACCGGCACCGAAGGCCATCGCAACCGAAGGAGAAGGAACCGGGGGAGGCACGACCGGAGGAGGCGCGACCAGCGAGAGCGCGACCGGAGGAACCGCAACCGGCGGGGACACCGGCACCCCCCACGCACCGAGCGAACCGTGGGGCATGGATGTCATGCAGTTCGAGACCAACCTGGCCGCCCTGGGCTACACCGGTTTCACGGTGGACGAGCGGTTCACGCCCGGCACGGCCGCGGCAGTCAGGCGTTGGCAGAAGTCGCTCGGACTGGCCGAGACCGGCGCGGTCGGCGTGGGCGACGTCATCTACTCCGCCGGAAGGGTACGGATCGGCTCCGCCGGCGCCCGGCTCGGCTCGGCGGTCGGCGAGAACACCCTCACGTACACCGGTACCGCCCGGAAGGTGATCGTCAACGCCTCGGCCGCGGACGCCTCCTGGGCCGTACGCGGGTCTGCCGTCACGGTCGAACTGCCCGACGGCACACGGGTGAAAGGCAGGGTGGCGTCGGTCGGCAAGCAGGCGAACGCGCCCGAGGGGGGCGGCGGCGAAGGCGGTTCGGGACAGCCCGCCACGGTTCCCGTGACCGTCACCGTCGAGGACCAGCGGTCCATGGGGCGGTGGGAGAGCGGCCCGGTGACGGTCGAGTACGTGGGCAAGCAGGTCACGGACGTGCTGGCCGTCCCGGTCGCCGCGCTGGTCGCCCTCGCCGAGGGCGGGCACGGCCTGGAGACCGCGGCCGGCCGGTTCGTCGCCGTACGGACGGGGCTCTTCGCCGACGGCAATGTGGAGGTCAGCGGACCCGCGGTCCGCGAGGGCATGAAGGTGAGGATCCCGGAGTGACGGCGGTCGTGGAGTTCGACGCGGTCTCCAAGACCTACCCGGGCGGCGTGGCCGCGGTACGGGACGTGAATCTGCGCATCGGACGGGGTGAACTGGTCGCGATCGTCGGCCCGTCGGGCTCCGGGAAGTCGAGCATGCTCAACCTCATGGGCAGTCTCGACCACCCTTCCGCCGGCCGGGTCCTGGTCGACGGCCACGACGTGGCGAGCCTGTCGGACCGGGAGGTCTCCGCTCTGCGGGCCACCCGGATCGGCTTCGTCTTCCAGCAGTTCCACCTCGCGGTCGGTGTCCCCGTACTGGACTCGGTGGCGGACGGCCTCCTCTACGCGGGCGTGCCGATACGCCGCCGCCGCGCCAGGGCGGCGGCCGCGCTGGCCCGAGTGGGGCTCAGCCACCGCGTGCACCACCTGCCTCACCAGTTGTCCGGCGGCGAACGCCAGCGCGTCGCGGTCGCCCGGGCGGTGGTCGGCGGACCGTCGGTGCTGCTGGCGGACGAGCCGACCGGAAACCTCGACTCGGCGTCGGGAACGACGGTCCTCACCCTGCTGCGGGAGTTGAACGCCACCGGCACAACCGTCGTCGTCATCACCCACGACCGCGACATCGCAGCCGGGCTGCCGCGCCGCATCGAGATGCACGACGGCCGTCTGGTCGCCGACACGGCACGGCCCACGAGGATCGGGGCACCTCGGTGACGGACCGCACGACGAACTCCTCCGGACGGGAGCCGAGGCCGGACCCGACCCCCACCCCGACCCCCACCCGGGCCTCGACCCCCGCCCCGTCGCGGCTACGCGCCGCGCGGCTCGTTCCCGCCGACGTCGTACGGCTCGGCGGCACCGGCCTGCGCACTCGTCCGCTGCGCGTCTTCCTCTCCGCGCTCGGCATCGCCATCGGCGTCGCCGCGATGATCGCGGTGGTCGGCATCTCCGGCTCCGGGCAGGCGGAGGTCGACCGCCGGCTCGACGCCCTCGGCACGAATCTGCTGCGGGTGGCCCCTGGCCAGACCCTCACCGGCGACGAGGCCAAGCTCCCGCCGGAGTCCGTGGCCATGATCCGCCGTGTTCCCCCGGTGCAACAGGTCGCCGCCACCGGCGAGACCGGGGCCGACATCTACCGCAACGAACGCATCGCCATCGGCCACACCGGCTCCCTGCACGTCCTGGCGGCCGGCGCCGATCTGCTGCCTGCCGTGGGCGGAAAGGTCCGCAAGGGCCGCTGGCTGGACTCCGTGACGCAGGAGTACCCGGCTGTCGTGCTCGGCTCGACCGCCGCCCGGCGGCTCGACGTGTACACCCCCGGCACCCGGGTCTGGCTCGGCGATCGCTGGTTCTCGCTGATCGGCGTCCTGGATCCGGTGCCGCTCGCACCGGAGATCGACAGTGCCGCTCTGGTCGGCTGGCCGGCAGCCGAGAAGTACCTGCGCTTCGACGGCCATCCCTCGACGGTGTACGTCCGTGCCGAGGACAGCCGGGTCACGTCCGTACGGGCGGTGCTGGCGGCCACCGCGTACCCCGAGAGGCCCGGCGAGGTGCAGGTCTCCCGCCCCTCCGACGCTCTCGCGGCCCGCGAGGCGACCGAGTCGGCTCTGACCGGACTGCTGCTCGGCCTCGGCGGCGTGGCACTCCTGGTCGGCGGGGTCGGCGTCGGCAACACCATGGTCATCTCGGTCCTGGAACGCCGCCCCGAGATCGGCCTGCGCCGTGCCCTGGGGGCGACGCGCGGTCAGATCCGCACGCAGTTCGTCACGGAGTCCCTGCTGCTGTCGCTGATCGGCGGGCTCGGCGGAACGGTGCTCGGCACGCTCATCACCGCCGGATACGCCCTCAGCCGCGACTGGCCGACGGTCGTCCCGGCGTGGGCGAGCGCGGCGGGCATCGGCTCGACGCTCGCCATCGGCATGGTGGCCGGCCTGTATCCGGCAGTCCGGGCCAGCAGGCTGTCACCGACGGAGGCGCTGTCCGGTACGTGAGCCGACCCGAAGCCGGTGGCCTTCCGTACGGTGACCTTCGTACGGACCTGGGGGCGGTCTCGGCCGAGGCCGCCCCCGGACCGCCTGACCTGGCACCACTCAGAAGGAGTCCCGTGCGATGAGGAGTCCCGTGCGATGAGTTTCCGGCTCCGGGTCCTCGCCCTGCTGATGCTGGTCGCGATGGCCGCCACCGCCGCCACCGCCTGGCTCACCTTGCGCCAGGCGAACCGCCAGGTGCAGGAGACCGTCACGGCCGGCCGGCAGGAGACCTCCCGGATCACCGGCGAACTCCGCGCGTACGGGTTCGCGCACGGCACCTGGGACGGACTCTCGCCGACGGTGGCCGGGCTCGCGAGGGACACCGGCCAGCGCGTCCGGGTCGCCACGGAGTCCGGCGTCCTGCTCGCCGACTCCGACGCCCTCGCCGGTCGTGATCCCCGCGCGCTGAGCAGCCAGCCCCCGGTCCTGGTCGACCCGCGTCCCGTCCTGCGGCTCCCCGAGGGCCTGGCACCGCGGCTCTCGCTGAAGCAGACCGCCCAGGCGATCGCCGACTACCGGGCGGCAGTGGTGTACGCGGCCTGTCTGACGCGGGCGGGGGCCGAGCCGACGGCCCGGCCGGACGACCGGGGTGTCCCCCGGATCAGTACGGGCCGCCGACCGGCGCGGTGCGCGGAGCCCAACGGGGCAGCGGATCCGCGCATCCAGCAGGATTTCGACGCGCTGCGGGTGTGCGAGTCCGAACAGCGGTTCGCCGGCTGCGTGCAGCGGGTGTTCAACGAGCGGGCCGCTTCCGTCGCTCCGCCACGCCTGGAGATCCACCTCGGCGTCCGGAACGAGTCCCCGCCCACCCTGGCCGCCACGCCCACCGTGGCAGTCGCGGTGGGCGTCGCCCTCGCGGTCATCCTCGGCGCTCTGCTTCTGAGCAGGGCCGTACTGCGCCCCGTCCGAGCCATGACACTCGCGGCGAAGGGGCTGGGCGAGGGCGACCTGGCGCGGCGCGTCCCCGTCTCCGGCCGCGACGAGATCGCGCAACTCGGCGGCGCCTTCAACCGCATGGCCGACTCCATCCAGGCCGGCGAGGCACGCCAGCGCCGCCTCACCAGTGACATCGCGCATGAACTGCGCACACCGCTGGCCAATCTGCGCGGCTATCTGGAGGCGCTGCGGGACGGGGTCGTCGAGGCGACCCCGGAACTGCTCGCCTCCCTCCACGAGGAGGCGCTCCTGCAGCAGCGGATCGTCGACGATCTCCAGGATCTCGCCCTGGCAGAGGCAGGCGCGCTCACCTATCACCGCTCCGAGGTCGACCTGCGCGAGCTCCTGGAGACCAGCCGCAGGGCCCACCGCGCCCAGGCCGAGGCGGCGGGCGTCGCGCTCGAACTGGAGGCACCACGGCCCGTGTTCGTGACCGCCGACCCTGACCGGCTGCGCCAGGTCGTCGGCAACCTGGCCGGCAACGCACTGCGGGCCACCGAGCCGGGCGGCATCGTGACCCTGGCCCTGATCCCGCACGATGAGCTGGCCGTCGTGGAAGTACGGGACACCGGCAAGGGAATACCGGCAAAGGACCTGCCGCATCTCTTCGACCGTTTCTGGCGAGCGGACGCGTCACGGGGCCGGGCGACCGGCGGCAGCGGCCTCGGGCTGTCCATCGCCCGTCAGATCGTCACCGACCACAGGGGGACGATCGATGTGCTCAGCACGGTCGGGGAGGGCACGACGTTCACGGTCGTACTGCCCACGGCTCCGGGAGGCGACGGCGCATCGGGCGATCGCAGATCAGGCGGCAGCGCTTCAGGCGATCGCACATCAGGCGGCAGCGCTTCAGGCGATCGCAGATCAGGCGACGGCGCGTCAGGAGGGCGTTGAGCCCGAACCGTCGGCGAGGCGATAGCCCCGCCCGTACACCGTCTCCAGGTGGCCGGCCCGGCCCGGCTCCGCCGCCAGCTTCCGGCGCAGATTCATCACGTGCGCGTCGACGGTCCGCACCTGCACGTCCTGGTCGAACCCGAAGACGCGCTCGATGATCTGCGCCCGGGTGAAGACCCGGCCCGGTTCACGGGCCAGTGCCTCCAGGATGGAGAACTCCTTGGCGGTCAGCGCCACCGGCCGCCCCTCCACCCGGACTTCGAAGCGCGCGGTGTCCAGTTCCACCTCACCGACCCGCAGCACCGCGGGCTCCGCCGCGCCGCCGGCCTTCTTGGACCTGCGCAGCAACGCACGTACCCGCGCGGTCAGTTCGCGGGGACTGTACGGCTTGGTGAGGTAGTCGTCGGCGCCGAGGTCGAGGCCGAGGAGCATGTCCTCCTCGGTCGTGCGGGCGGTGAGCAGCAGTATCGGGACATCTGACTCGGTGCGCAGAATGCGGCACACATCGAGCCCGTCGACCAACGGCAGCATCACATCGAGAACGATGAGATCCGGCTTCGCCGAACGCGCCCGTTCCAGCGCCGCGCGGCCGTCGGCCACGACCTGCACCGCGTTTCCCTCCCGCTCCAGATAGATCCGGATCAGTCGGGACTGTTTCTCGTCGTCTTCGGCGACCAGAATCCGAGCGCTCAACGATTCTCCCCCAGCAAGGTCCTGCGCTTCCCGGAACCGTAATGCAGAAGCAGCCGGGGTATCCGGCCCTCATGGGCGAGATTCAGCGCACGATTCGTACCGTCTTCGACGCGGTCACCTGGTCCAGTTCGGAGACCCGGACCGTCACCTTCATCGTCCAGGTGCCGGGGAACGGCAGGTTGACCGCCTCCGTGCCCCAGTAGCCGCCCTGGTCGGTGAGGTCGGCGTCGAGGGGGCCGATCTTCTGGTCGGCCAGGGTGAAGGTGAGGCGCAGTTCGGGGACCGTGGAGACGCCTCCGTCGGGGCCGAACACCACGGCCTGGACGGTGTTCTCGCCGACGCGGCTCGGTTCGAGGGTGATCTGCACCGTGCCGTGACCGTTCGGGGTGCCTACGTCGAAGGGGATCACCGTGGTGGACGAGGTGGGCTCTCCCGCCGTCGACCCCGTGCCCGTGGCGGCCGACGCCTCGGTGGCGGCCCGCCCCGGCAGCGTGCCCGTGAGCACCGTGGTGATCACCAACACCACGATGCCGACGGCGACTTCGGCCAGGACCGAGCGGCGCAGACCACGGAGAGGAACCGGGGGCGGTGCGTCCTCGGGCGCGGCAACGCCGGTAGCCGCCTCAACCGACGAGGCGTCGACGGTAGCCGCCTCAACCAACGGGGCATCGGCCGTGGTCGTTGCAGCCGACGGCGCATCGGCCGTGGCCGCCGCAGCCGTCGAGGCCGCCGCCGTCGACGATCCCCCCACCGTCTCCAGCACGCGCTCCTTCTCCGGCGACTCCACCTTCGCCTCCGTCCCCACCCCAGCCCCCGCCAACCGAGCCGTCCACCTCCGCGAGACCCCCGCCGCCGCCAGCATCAGAGCCACCGCGCACAGCTTGGCGATCAGGATTCCGCCGTACGACGTGGAGGTGAGGGCGTGCCAGGAGCCGAGGCCGCGCCAGGACTGGTAGATGCCGGTGAGGGTCAGGACGGTCACGGAGGTGAAGGCGAGGCGGGAGAAGCGGGGGAGGGCGGTCGCGGGGAGGGGGGCTGCGGAACGGGAGCGGTAGAGGGTGATGAGCAGGGCGGCGAGTCCGCCGAGCCAGACCGCCATGGCGAGCAGGTGCAGGATCGAGGACGTCATCGCCAGCGGCACCTGGATTCCCGCGGAGGCGTGCTCGGCGGAGACCCAGGTCAGCGCCAGACCGACGCAGAGCGCGGCGCCCACGGCGAGCAGGGCGGGGGTCGGCCGTGCCTGATCGGCCCGCCTGCGCAGTCGTAGGAACAGCGCGGCCGCCACCGCCAGGAGCACCAGCCTTGCCAGGAGCGCCACTCCGGGGCAGCTGGTGAGGGTGTGGCGCAGGGCGGACGGGTCGAAGGCCGTCGCGGGGCCGCTGCCCGTCTCGTACGGGCCGCGCAGTACGAGCAGCGCGAGTGTGGTGGCGAGCAGGGTCCACCAGCCGGCGAGGAGTGGCTGCTTCAGCGGCGCGATGTCGTTCGGGCGGCAGACGAGGGCGAAGACGGCGGTGCCGATGAGAAGGGCGAGCGCGGTGTAGGCGCCGTAGCGGGCGATGTCGTAGAGGCTGCCCGTGGCCGGGTCCTCGACGGGGGTGTCCGGCACCGCCGCCGTGGTGGCGGAGCGTTTGCCGACGGAGAACGTGAACGCGCCCGAGACGGGGTGGCTGTCCGCCGAGACGACACGCCAGGCGACGGTGAAGGTGCCGGTGCCCAGGTCGCGCGGCAGGGTCACGCGGGCGGTGTCGGAGCGGCCGTCCGCGTGCTGCGGTTCGCCGGTGTGGACGCGCCGGTTGGCGGGGTCGAGAACACGGAAGGAGCCGTCGAGGAGGCCGACGGACTCGGTGAAGGTCAGCGTGACGGCACGCGGGGCCGACTTCAGGACGGCTCCGTCGCCCGGGTCGACGCTGCTGAGGCCGGCGTGCGCGGACGCGGTGCCCGCCCCGCCGAGGAGGAGCAGGCCCAGCACGGCGCCGAGCAGCACCAGGCCGCGAAGGACCCGCCGTCGTCCGCCGGGTTCCGCTCCCGCCACCGGGCCTCGTGCGCCACCGTGTCCTTCTTGCTGCCGTACGCCCACGTCGCGCTCTCCGTCTCCGGATCCGGGTATCCAGGTGTACGGGTATACGGACGGGCACCGTGGTGTGCTCACCGCGTTCGCGCCCTCAGTCGCTCCCTCACCAGGTCGGCCGCGTCGACACCCCTCCGTCGACCACCAGGTCGTGGCCGGTGATCCAGGACGCCATCGGTGAGGCGAGGAACACGCAGGCGTCGCCGATGTCCTCGGGGCGGCCCAACCTCCCGGTGGGCGCGGCCTGTTGCCAGCGCCGTACACCGTCCGGCCAGGCCTCGGCGAGTCCTTCACGGTCGACCAGACCGGGCGAGACGGTGTTCACGCGGATGCCGTGCGGCCCGTATTCGAGGGCCGCGGCGCGGGCGTGCATGACGACGGCGGCCTTGGAGGCGGAGTAGTGGGCGTGCAGCGGGGCGGGGTGGCCGGCCTCGATGGAGGCGATGTGGGTGATGGTGCCGCCGCCGGTCTCCCGCATGATCTCCGCGGCCGCCTGGGTGCAGGCGAAGACGCTCGACAGGTTGGTGTCGACCACGGCCCTCCAGTCGGCCAGGGACATGCCGGGCAGCTGCTGAACCGGCTGTACGCCCGCGTTGTTGACCAGCGAAGTCAGCGTTCCGCCCCACTCCGCCGCCTCCCGGACCACCCGTCGGCAGTCCTCCTCGCCCCGCAGATCGCCCCGCAGCGCGACCGCCGCCCCGCCCGACTCCCGTACGGCGTCCACCACTTCACCGGGGTCCGACGTACGGGCGTGCACGGCGACCGCCGCCCCCGCCCGGGCGAGCCGCAGCGCGATCCCGCGGCCGATGCCGCCCGCGGCCCCGGTCACGAGGGCGACCTGCCCGGCAAGGAGTGCCGGGAGTGGTCCGGGCGCCGTCACGGGCGGCCCAGCCCGGTGATCCGCGCCGCCTCCGCGGGATGGCGGGCGGCCAGTTCGGCGGCGTCCCCGTGTTCGTAGTCGCCGTAGGTGAATCCGGGGGCCATCGTGCAGCCGAAGAACGACCAGGCGCCGCCCGCGATGACCTGCGCGCCCATCCAGGTGCCCGCGGGGACGGTGAACTGCGGGTGCTGGCCGCCGAGTACGTCGGGGCCGAGGACGGCCGTGCGGGAGGTTCCGTCGGGGGCGAGGAGGAGCATCTCCAGCGGGTCGCCGAGGTAGAAGTGCCAGATCTCGTCGGTGGGGAGCCGGTGGAGGGCCGAGTAGTCGTCCGGTTCGGCGGTGAGCAGGGCGACGATCGCGGAACCTTCGGGGCGGCCGTCCGCGCGCTCGGGCCCCGCCCACGTACGGCGGAAGAGGCCGCCCTCTCGGGGGATGGGCTCCAACGCGTAGTGCGCGATCAGGTCTTCAGGGGTCACCCGGTCACCGTACGACGCCGCCGAAAGCCGCCTACCGGGTGACACTTCCGAAGACCGTCTCCCGCGTGAGGAAGGCGAGTCGGGCGCGCTTCTCCGGCAGGTACACGTCCGGCAGGTCGATCTCGGGCAGGACGACGGAGGGCCCGGCGACGAAGCCCTGGCGGAGGAAGCGTGCGATGGCCTTCTCGTTGCGCTCGTCGGGGTCGACCACGACACGGCGGCGGCCGAGCCCGAGCAGCACGTACGAGGTGAAGGCGCTCAGCAGGGCGGCGGAGAAGCCGGGGCGGGCGCCGCCCTTTCCGGAGGGGCCGATGAGGACGTGGACGCCGATGTCGCCGGGCTCGACGTCGTAGCACTCGCTGACACGGTCGGCCTCGGGCTCATAGGTCTGGAAGAGGGCGACGGGTTCGCCGTTCCCGACCACGAGGAAGGCGTGGTGGGTGTCGAGCGAGTCCAGATGGACGTACGTCTCCAGGACCTGCTCCCGGCTCAGCCCGGTCATGCCCCAGAACGCGGCGCGCTCCTCGCTCACCCAGCCGTGCACGACGTCCAGGTCGGCACGGGGGTCGAGGGGCAGGATGCGGACGGTTCCGAAGCCGTCGACGACCTGCTCGTGGACGGCGGCGCGGGCGGGGGCGTACGGCTCAGACATCGGACGCGGTCTCCTTTTCCTCGGGTTTCTGGGAGGGGTTGGTCAGGTGGTTCCAGTCGGTCACGACCGGGGCCAGATCTCCCTTGAGCCACAAGGGGAGTTGGTCGCGATGGTGGCGCGAGCCGGGGATTCCGGAGGCGCCGAAAGGGACCACCCAGAGGCTGTCGTCGCGGCGGGCCAGGTCCCAGACGTAGCGGGCGGCGGGCCCGCGCGCCGCCAGGTCGGTGAGGCCCGGCACGGCGGAGGTGCACAGCACGCAGTCGTGGTCCCCGGACAGACCCGGTTCGTCGTACGACGTGGTGGCGAGCGCCCGCCAGGGGGCCAGGCGGTGGGTGTCGCCCCAGGTGCCCTTCGGCTGCAGGGCGGCCACCTCCTCGATGGCCTCGCGGACCACGACCGTGCGGTCGACGCCGTACAACTCCCGTGCCGTAAGGAGGTGTTCGAGAGCGAAGGCGACCCGCGGGGTGAGCGCCAGCCACGGCCGGAAGACGTCCGGGTACGCGGGCGACGGGGGTCCCCCCGGTCGAGCGGAGCCGAGAGTGGGGGAGGTCAGGCACGCGAAGGCGGGGTGCGCGGCGAGCCGTCGTACGACCGCACTGCGGACGGCGGCGAACGCGGCGGCCCCGGTGCTGCTCGCCTCCATGTGCCGGTCCCAGCACAGGAGTTGGGCGGTGAGTTCGGCGGCGGCCGGGCTGAGCCGCTCGTCCGGCAGGGCGGCGAGGTGGTCCAACAGGGCTGCGGCGGAGGCGAGATGCGTGTCCGTATGGACGGCGGGCATGTCCGACGCCGACCACTCGACCCGGTCCGAGAGGAGGTGCCGGATGCGCGTGGCGCGGTGCGGTGGGGCGAACTCGACGCCGAGGGGGGTGGCGGGGCCGCGCTGGTTCGCCATGACGGCGATGCCGTCGTCGACGGTGCCGTACGGCATCTCGTGCCAGCCCTGCCACTCGTGGCCGGGCTCCCACGCGGCCACGATCCGCGTACGGTTCGCCGCGGCGCGCACCGGCACCCGGCCGGCCACCCGGTGCAGCAGACCGCCCTCGGTGTCGGCGGCCTGCACGACGTTCACGGGCTCGACCCAGGCGTCGAAGGCGCGGTCCACGTCGGCGACCCGGCGGGCCCGCAGAAGGGGGAGCAGCGCGCTGAAGCCGAGGTCGTCGGTGACGCGGGGCGGGTAGCGGAGGCTGATCGGCCCGGGAGCTCCGGTGTCCCCGTCGGCTCCGGTGCCTCCGTCGGCTCCGCCGATGACAACAGGTCCGCGCGGGGTCTCGACGACCTCGACCTCGACCGGTTCGCCGCCCGCGACCTCGAACGTCTCCACGTGCCGGGCGACGGGCCGCCACGCGCCGTCGGGATCGAGGGCCTCGACCTGCGCGCCCCGGCGTCTGAGCCGCTCGCGGTAGAGGTCCTGGTAGTCGGCCATGGCGTTGGTGATCGCCCACGCGACATGGCCGGTGTGGGCGAAGTGGGCGATGCCCGGGACGCCGGGGACGGCGAGGCCGACGACGTCGAACTCGGGGCAGGCGAGGTGGATCTGCTGGTAGACGCCGGGGTCCTCGATGAAGCGGTGGGGGTCGCCCGCGATGACCGGGAGCCCGGTGGTGGTGCGCTCGCCGGAGACGAGCCAGCCGTTGCTGCCGGAGGTCCCGGGCCCGTCGGTGGCGAACAGCCCGACCGCGTCCGCGCCCAGGTGCCGTACGGCCTCCTCGCGCCACAGCTTGGCGGGAAAGCCCGCGAACAGAAGGTGCGTGCCCAGCCAGACGCCGAAGGGGGACCAGGGTTCCCAGCGCCCGGGGGCGAGCCCGGCCGCGGCGAACTCGGGTGCGTGCCGGGCCCCTTCCGCCAGCCCTTCGTTCACCCCGTCGACGTACGCGACGATCCAGTCGGCGGTCTCCGGATCGCGCCGTTCCAGGGCGGCGAAGCAGCGCCGGGCGGTGTCGTCGAGGCGGGCGCGGCGGGCCAGGCGGTCCCAGCCGGCGGCTTCGGCGCCGAGGAACGCGGCCGAGGTGCCCTGCGAGCGGTGCCGTTCGACCTCCAACTGCCAGGCGCGGTCGAGGGCGGTGACGCGGCCCTGGGCGTGGGCGAGTTCGCGTGCGCTGCCCGCGCGCAGATGCGGGATCCCCCAGTCGTCACGGCAGATCTCGACGGCCACGATTCTTCCCCACTCTTTTCAGGTTAGGCTAACCTAACTTAATTCGTGGTGAAAGCGTACGCGAGGGGCGGAGACGGCGGATGGGCCAGGGTCATGGCTGGGAGGGCGCGGTCCTCAAGCTGCTGCGCGCGAAGGACTTCACCTTCACCGTGACGGACGCCGAGGACGTCACCCCGCACTACCGCCGCGTCCACCTCACCGACGGCGGCATGCTCGCCGCGACCGGCGTCCACCCGACGATGTGGGTCCGGCTGTGGTTCGACAACGCGGGCAGGCCGCATCAGCGGGCCTACACGCTGGTCGACCCCGACCCGGCGGCCGGCACCTTCGGCCTGGAGTTCGCGCTGCACGACGGGGTCGCCAGCGACTGGGCGCGGGCGGCGAAGCCCGGCGACACCGTCGAGGCGACCGTCCACGGCACGGGCTTCGAACGGCCCGCCCCAGGGCCCTCCCACCTCTTCGCGATCGCCGACCCGGCCTCTCTGCCCGCCCTCAACTCGCTGCTCGACGCCCTCGATCCGGTACCGGCGACCATCTGGTTCGAGGGCGACGGCGACGACCTGCCCTTCCGCACCGACCCGACCCGGCACGACACACGCCACGTCCTGCGCCTGGACTCCGGCGCCCACCTGGTCTCCCGCGTACGCGCCGACCTCCCCGACCTGCTGACCGCCACCCCCGACCCATACCTCTGGATCGCCTGCGACACGACAACGACCCGCACCCTGTCGTCGTACGTCCGCAGGGAGCTGGGCGTTCCCAAGCAGCGGGTGCATGCGCTGGGGTACTGGCGGGCGGGGTGACCGGTGTCGACACGGACGACCTGCGACGCGGTGGAGCTCTGGCGCACGCCGGGGCATGATCGGGGCATGGACGTCACTCTTCACCTCGCCCAGGACCCCGAGGCCGACGAGCTGCTCGGGCGGTCGCCGCTCGCCGCGCTGGTCGGGATGCTGCTGGACCAGCAGGTGCCGATGGAGTGGGCGTTCAAGGGGCCCTCGACCGTCGCCAGGCGGCTGGGCGCCGAGGATCTGGACGCGCACGAGATCGCCGTCCACGACCCGGAGGCGTTCGTCGCGCTGCTGTCGGAGAAACCTGCCGTGCATCGCTACCCGGGGTCCATGGCCAAGCGGATCCAGCAGCTGTGCGAATACCTCGTCGAACACTACGACGGGAACGCCGAGCTGGTCTGGAAGGGCGTCGACGACGGGCCGGAGCTGCTGCGGCGGCTGGAGGAGCTGCCCGGCTTCGGCAAGCAGAAGGCCCAGATCTTCCTGGCGCTGCTGGGCAAGCAGCTCGGCGTACGTCCGAAGGGATGGCGGGAGGCCGCGGGCGCCTACGGCGAGGCGAAGTCCTTCCGGTCCGTCGCCGACATCACCGGGCCCGAGTCGCTGGTCAAGGTGCGGGCGCACAAGCAGGAGATGAAGGCGGCGGCGAAGGCGGCGAAGGCGGCCGGGGCCGGGACCGGGAAGTAGGCCGAGCGGGCCGGTGCCGGGATGGCCGGCCCGGGTGGCCGCTCCGTCATTCGGGTGGCCCGTCCCAGGTGGCGGCGGTGTCGTACGCGGTCCCAGCATGGATCATGAGCGAGACACCGAGTGGTACTTCCTGGAGCCCGGAGTACGACGACCGCGGGGCCCACGCCCGGCGTCCGCCCGGCGAGCACGAACCCGAACCGCCCTTCGAGGGCCCCCTGCACGCCCTCTCGCGCGCCGCCTGGCAGGTCGTCCTGGTCACCGGGATCGCTTCGCTGATCCTGGGCGTCCTGGTGCTGGTGTGGCCCGGCGCCTCCCTGTTCGCCGCCGGGATCCTGTTCGGTCTCTACCTCGTGATCAGCGGCGTCTTCCAGCTGGTCTCCGCCTTCGGCACGCACCGGACGACCTCGCTGCGCGTGCTGGCCTTCATCAGCGGCGCCCTGTCGATTCTGCTGGGCCTGTTCTGCTTCCGCGGCCCGATGCAGTCGATCCTGCTGCTCGCCCTGTGGATCGGCATCGGCTGGCTCATCCGCGGGATCACCCAGACCCTGGCCGCGGCCTCGGACCGGAACATGCCGGCCCGCGGCTGGCAGATCTTCCTCGGGATCCTCACCTTCGTCGCCGGAATCGTGCTGATCGACTCGCCGTTCAGGTCGGTGGCGGTACTCACCCTGGTCGGCGGTATCTGGCTGGTCGCGGTCGGCGTCGTCGAGATCATCACCGCGATCCGGATCCGGGGGCGCGCACAGCAGGTACCGCGCACGGTCTGAACCCTGCCCGCGTCAACACCGCGCCGCTCACGTACGCCGAGCGGGCGGATCTCGTGGCCCGCGTGATGAACACCGGAAGCGCACAGGGGAGATGACCTCCGTGAGCACCGTACGAAGCCTTCCGCGCAGCCATGCCTGGCTGCGGGCCCTCGTGCTGCTGCTCGCCCTGACGGTGCCGGGCGCACACGCCGTGGGGGGTGTGGTGCACGCGGCGTCCACCGTGTCGGGTGCGGGCATCGGCACAGGAGCCGGCTCCGGTCCCGGCTCCGGCTCCGGCTCCGGCGAGATCGCGGAGTACGACGTCCTCGACACGGTCCTGCAGCCACCGGCCCGCAGCGCCCACCGCCGCCCCTGCGTACCTCTGCGCCGCGCACCCGCACCCGCCGCCCTCGGCCGGGCGCCCGGCGCCCCGCAGGTACGCCCTCGCCCCGCGCCGCCGCTGCCGTACTCCCTGCGCTCGGTGGTCCTGCGCTGCTGACGGACCCGGCTTCCGGGCCATCCGTCAGCCATCGCACGACCAGTACGACGCAAGGACATCACCATGCCCGTCGATCCCCACGCCGTCCTGCGCGCCCTGCTGCGCGCCGAGGCCGTACGCAGCACACCGAAACCGCAGGCGAAGGAGGAAGAGAAGCCGCAGCAGCCCCCGCAGGAACACGGCCGCTGACCGACCGGCGGAGGCGGCCCTACCGCCTCCCCCGCGCCGTCCCGAAGAGCGACCGACTGATCTCCCGACCAATCTGCGTACCGACCGAACGCCTTCGAGGTCTGCTTCCGCGCCGCGACCTCTCCGATGTCCCCGTCAGACGCCCCCAAGCTGCGCGGCCCCGCACTCCGGCTTGGCGTCGCCGCAGGGGGCACATCCGAGAGGTGACACGCCATGGCAGGCAAGTTCGAGGTCTACAGGGACAAGTCCGAGAAGTACCGGTTCCGGCTCAAGGCGGGCAACGGCGAGATAATCGCGGTCGGCGAGGCGTACGAGAGCAAGGCGTCCTGCATGAATGGGATCGAGTCCGTCAAGGCGAACGCCGCAAGTGCTCCGGTGGTCGAGAAAGAGCCGACGCCCTGACTGTATTGACCCGCGGGGTAAGGCCTCGCCGGTTCGTGTCCGGCGGGGCCGTCCGTTCACCGGTACCAGTACTTCACCCCGTGGTGATGGGAGCACGTGCCCGAGAAGTGCGCGCTGTAGGAGTACGTGCCGTCCTTGCACTCGGCTGTGGCCCCGTTCGGGTGGGGGGAGTTGGCACGGCAGGTGCCGACAGTGTGATGCGCGCAGTGCGCCATCGCGACCGACGGCGCCGCGTACCCAGAGGTCGCCGCCGCGACTGGCACGAACATGACGCCGGCCACGGCAAGCGACGCGAGTCCGGCCCGAGTTCTCGTGAACATGACGCCTCCCGCCGATCGCTGGTATATCAAGCATCGCAGCAGGTCAGGGACGGCGCGAGCGGGCGGCGCGGCTGTTCGCTTGCGGGATGCGGTCTCGGTGACGCCATCTGCGCTTCGGGCACGCATCGAGGCCCCGGAGGCGCCGCGCCCAGATCCATGGCAGGGCCGAGAAGGTGTACCCGGAAGCGATCTGGTGGCACCCCTCGGGGAGCGCGGGGAAACTCCCGGTCGTGTCGGGAGCGACACCGGTCGTACCCGGGATGGCGGCCGGAGGACCGGAGGAACGGCCGCATTGCCCCTCACATCAGACCCATGTTTCCGTTTTCGGAGGATTTACGGCGTCTTTTCCAGCGCTGCACTCCGGCGCCATGGCTGCGCCCGGAAGGTCTTGACCGGTAGGCTTTCCGTGTGATCTTCAAGCGCATCGGAAACGGCCGGCCATACCCCGACCACGGCCGGGAAAGCACCCGGCAGTGGGCGGACGTCGCGCCGCGCCCGGTCCGCCTCGATCAGCTCGTGACGACCAAGGGCCAGCTCGACCTGGAAACACTGCTCGCCGAGGACTCCACGTTCTACGGCGACCTCTTCGCGCACGTCGTGAAGTGGCAGGGCGACCTGTACCTGGAGGACGGCCTGCACCGCGCCGTCCGCGCCGCGCTCCAGCAGCGCCAGGTACTCCACGCCCGCGTGCTCGAACTGGGCTGAGCGGCCGGACCGACACGCTCCCGCAGCCGGGAAGCGGCCGTGGATCGCCTCTTGAGTCGACCGATTCGACCCCCGGGCCGGCCGCCCGGTTGACCCGTTCGGGTTGGACTGGGCACCCGGCAATGATCATTTAGTAGGCATCGCCGCCCCGGCGCACTACGCTGCGCCCATGAGCATGCTCACTCCCCCAGGCATGGGCGGCCAGTACCGGATCAAGGGGGACAAGTACCCGAGGATGCGCCGCCCACGGGGGCGCCGCAGGCTCGTGTTCGCCGTCATCGCGTCCGTGGCCGCACTCGGACTGGCCGGCTGGGGAACCCTGCAGCTCATCGACGTCTTCACGGGCGGCGGCGACAAGGCCTCGGCCGCAGGGCCGAAGGCGGACTGCGCGGCGAAGGCGAGCCCGTCGGCCACGGCCTCCACCGGCACCGCGGCCACCGGCGCGAAGGCCCTCCTCAAACCCGGCCGGATCACCGTCAACGTCTTCAACGCCACGCCCCGCAGCGGGCTCGCGAAGGAAACCGCGGACGAGCTGAAGAAGCGCGGGTTCCGCATCGGCGACGTGGGCAACGCGGCGGACGCCTACGACAAGAAGGTCAAGGGCCCCGGGATACTGCTCGGCGCGAAGACGGCCGCGGACACGGCGCTCCCGGTGCTCAGCACCCAGCTCTCGGGCGCCGAGCTGAAGACCGACGGCCGCAAGAAGGCCACCGAGGTCGACCTCGTCATCGGCACCGGCTTCACGGCGCTGACAAAGAAAGAGGACGCCGACAAGGCCCTGACCACTCTGGCCAGGCCTCAGCCGACGTCCTCCGCCACGCAGAAGAGCTGCTGACCGGCAGCTCTACTCGGCGGCTCCGTAGAGCCGGTCCCCCGCGTCGCCCAGGCCCGGCACGATGTAGCCGTGCTCGTTGAGGCGCTCGTCGACCGCGGCGGTCACGACGGTCACCGGTGTGCCCGCCAGCTCGCGCTCCATGACCTCGACGCCCTCCGGGGCGGCGAGGAGCACCACGGCGGTCACATCGTCCGCACCGCGCTTGATCAGCTCCTGGATCGCCGCGACGAGCGTGCCGCCGGTGGCCAGCATCGGGTCCAGGACATACACCTGGCGGCCCGAGAGATCGTCCGGCATACGGGTGGCGTACGTGGAGGCCTGCAGCGTCTCCTCGTCGCGCACCATGCCCAGGAAGCCCACCTCGGCGGTCGGCAGCAGCCGCACCATGCCGTCGAGCATGCCGAGGCCGGCCCGCAGGATCGGCACGACCAGCGGGCGCGGGTAGGAGAGCTTGACGCCCGTGGTCGGGCCGACCGGGGTCACGATGTCGACCTGCTCGGTGCGCACGTCGCGAGTGGCCTCGTACGCGAGCAGGGTGACCAGCTCGTCGGCGAGCCGGCGGAAGGTCGGGGAGTCGGTGCGCCGGTCGCGCAGGGTGGTGAGCTTATGGGCGACCAGGGGGTGGTCGACGACGTGGAGACGCATGCCCATAACAGTAACCGTGCCCCAGGGACCCTCGCGCTGGCATCAAACCGCCCATCGGAGGGAAAGTGGGAGGGACGGACCTGGGGTGGTGTGTCTATGCCGGAACGGAAGGCGAAGTCTCCGCGCCGAGACGCGCGACAGGATGCGCGACAAGCCGCGCGACGAAGTACGACACGCGATACGCCACGCGAGGCGATACGCGATATGCCACGAGACGCGCGACGGGAAGCGCCGCGCCCGGCACTGGACGCGAAGTGGCCGGAGCCCCTGGAGCAGCCGGCCCGGCCGGGACAACCCGCGTGGCGGGAGCAGCCCGTACAGCGGGAACAGCCCGCACGACGGGAGCAAACCGTCCGGCGCGAAGAGCCCGCACGGCGGGAGCAACCCGCACGACGCGAACAATCCGCACGAGGCGAACAACCCGTGCGAGGCGAACAACCCGTGCGACCCGATCGGCCCGCCCGGCCGGAACAGCTCACGGGACCCGATCAGCCCGTACGCCCGGAACAACCCGTTCGCTCGCAACAGCCCGAGCACCCGGAGACCGACGCCGAGCGCAGGAGGCGGCGGGCGCAGTTCCTGCGTGATCTGACCGAGGCGCGCGAGTTGCGTGACCGGGTTCAGCCGCGGCGCGCCAAGGCGGCCCGGCTGCGCCACGCCATGCGCATGCGCACCTTCCGCTGGTAGACGCGGGCCCCTTCTTTCGGTGTACTCGCAGGCCACCGCACCATCCCCGCCCGGGTGTCGCAGGGGCCCGGGTGCGCGCGTGCGGCGCCGACAGCCGCGTACGATCCGCTGACAGCGATCAAAAGAGGCAGACACAGCAGGCCGAAGACGTCCCCTGAACGCTCTGTTTCTGCCACGATTCCGAGTGGGCGGGCTCGGAGAAGCGCTCCCCGCCCACAGCCTCCGCCGGGGGGACCCCCAACCGGCACGCCTATGACCAGTGGGA
This sequence comes from Streptomyces sp. SAS_270, assembly GCF_052543295.1. Taxonomy (NCBI): domain Bacteria; kingdom Bacillati; phylum Actinomycetota; class Actinomycetes; order Kitasatosporales; family Streptomycetaceae; genus Streptomyces; species Streptomyces sp. SAS_270. The sequence goes on along the minus strand of NZ_JBMNDS010000002.1, from coordinate 164,862 downwards.
GAGTCACGGTGTACTTCGCCGCACTGCTCGCGCGCACCGAAGACGGGTGGGAAGCGAGCGACACAGAGCTCGACGATGTGGAGAGCCTGTCGGATCTGACCGACCTGGCCCGTGAAGCCTCGGAGGCTGACACGGTCCTGGTACTCATCGAGCAGGAGGACGCGTGGTTCGGCGTCGTCCGCGTGGACGGCGAGGAGGACCCTCGCATCTACGTCTCGGACGCGGCGGCCGCCGCCCGCAGCTCGTACGGCGAGATCCTGCTCACGGACGAACTACTAGGACGGGAGCCGGGCGACGACGATGCCGACCTGGACTCCCTCGACCTGGACGGCACGGAGGACGGTGAGCCCGACGACGTCGCAGAGGACGAGGAGGACGAGCCGTCCGGCGAGGCCGTGTCGCACAGCCCCGTCGGGGACCGCGACATCCTCGCCGACCTCGGGGTGAGCGAGAAGGAACTGCTCGCCCTGGTGGAAGGCGACGCGCTCAACACGATCGCGGAGGCCCTGGGAGCCGCGGAGGTCCTGGAAACCGTCCGCTAGGAACCGTCCGCCAGAAACCGCCCGGCAGGGACCTTCCGCTAGGTTCCCCGGGTGAGCACCACTGACGACACGCCACCACCGGATCCGGCAGATCCGGTGGCTTCGGCGCATCACAAGGATCCGGTACGCGACCGCTGGCGGGCCGCGATGCGGCTCGCCCTGGACGAGGCCGAACTGGCGGTCCGGGGCGGGGATGTTCCCGTCGGCGCCGTCGTGCTGTCCGCGGACGGTACGACGGTGCTCGCGACCGGGCACAACGAGCGCGAGGCCACCGGCGATCCGACGGCGCACGCCGAGGTCCTCGCGATCCGGCGCGCCGCCGAACGGGTCGGCGAGTGGCGGCTGTCCGGCTGCACGCTCGTCGTCACGCTGGAGCCCTGCGTCATGTGCGCGGGCGCGCTGGTGCAGTCCCGGGTGGACCGGGTGGTGTACGGGGCGCGCGACGAGAAGGCGGGCGCGACCGGGTCCGTCTGGGATCTCGTACGCGACCGGCGGCTCAACCACCGGCCCGAGGTGATCGAGGGCGTGCTCGCCGACGAGTGCGCGCGCATGCTCACGGACTTCTTCCGCGAGCGCTGAACCCGGCGCCTCCGCGGGGCCTCGGGCGGGCCCCGAAACGGATTTCAGAGCACGGCCCGGCTTGGGGTAAGGTCTCTCTCGGTAGCGTGTCCGAGCGGCCGAAGGAGCTCGCCTCGAAAGCGAGTGTGGCGCAAGTCACCGAGGGTTCAAATCCCTCCGCTACCGCTTCTGAAGGGCCCCGTCGAAAGACGGGGCCCTTCGTGCGTCCACCTCGCAAAACCCTGCGCACACATGTCCGGGTTAGACTCGCCGCCGGCAACACGGGGCGTCATCGGCCACAGAGGGCCCACGGGGCGCAGCAGTCACAGGGGAGGCCGCGGTGGCGGTGAATGCAAAGAAGATCGCCGTCTTTGTCGTCGTGGTCTTCGCGCTCTACGTGATCATCACGGACCCGGCCAAGGCCGCCGACTATGTCCAGATAGGGTTCGAGGGCATTTCGAGTGCCGCGTCCTCCATCGGCGACTTCATGACGTGGGTGGCCAACGGGGCCAAGAACTAGAGGGTGCTTTGAAAGCCCCGCACAGCACCCACGGCGCCCGGCACGCACCCTCGCCGCACCGGCCGAAGACCCAAGTACGTCCAGTACGAGAGCCTTCGCCCGGCACACCGAGGGCACGCACCGGACACCGCGGGCACCGCACAGGACCTTCAAAACACCCCCTAGCCCGCACGTCTGGAGCCGCCGTGATCCGCCATCTGGTCCTCTTCAAGCTCAACGAAGGCGTCGAGCGCGACGACCCGCGCGTCGTCGAGGGCGTCGCCGCGTTCCGCGCGCTCGGCGGCACGATCCCCGAACTGAGGTTCTGGGAATGCGACTGGAACATCACCGACCGGCCCATCGCGTACGACTTCGCGATCAACTCGGCGGTCGACGACATCGACGCGCTCAAGCGGTACTTGGAGCATCCCGCGCACCAGGCGGGGGTCGCACTGTGGCGCGAGTTCGCCACCTGGGTGATCGCGGACTATCCCTTCTGATCCCTTCCGATCCCTTCTGAGCGACGAGTCGCGAGAGCCCCATGGAGTCCCCTGCCGGAACCGGCGGGGGCTCTTTTGCGTCGCATACCCCAACTCACCCCTCAACACGGTGTTATGCGGTGCTTGCACACAGTGCACATGTCTTGTGATGCTATGACCGCTTTTGACGGATGAGTTGACGGATACGTTGACGGATCGTTGACGAACTAAGAGGTGGCGTTGACCGTGTCGGCCAGTACTGCGCCACCCCAAGACGAGGCCCCGGCAGCCAACGCTCCCGCCCAGGTTCAGGTCCAGACTCCGGCCCAGACCCAGACCCAGACCCCGGCTCAGACCCAGACCCCGGCTCAGACCCAATCCCAAGCCCACATCCAGGTCCAAGCCCCCCTCCAGGCCCAGACTCCCGCCCAGGCCCCCGCCCCGGCGCCCGAGAAGCGGCGCGGCGCCGAGACCAGGGCCCTCACCCAGGTGCTCTTCGGCCAGCTCAAGGAGCTGACGCCGGGCACGCCGGAGCACCACCGCGTGCGGGGGGCGCTCATCGAGGCGAACCTCCCGCTCGTGCGCTACGCGGCCGCCCGCTTCCGCTCCCGCAACGAGCCGATGGAGGACGTGGTCCAGGTCGGGACAATCGGGCTGATCAACGCGATCGACCGCTTCGACCCCGACCGGGGCGTGCAGTTCCCGACCTTCGCGATGCCGACCGTCGTCGGCGAGATCAAGCGGTACTTCCGTGACAACGTCCGCACGGTCCACGTCCCGCGCCGGCTGCACGAGCTGTGGGTGCAGGTGAACAGCGCGACGGAGGACCTGACCACGGCCTTCGGGCGCTCGCCCACGACCGCCGAGATCGCCGAGCGGCTCCGGATCCCCGAGGAGGACGTCCTGTCCTGCATCGAGGCGGGGCGCTCGTACCACGCGACCTCGCTCGAAGCGGCCCAGGAGGGCGACGGGCTGCCGGGTCTCCTCGACCGGCTCGGCTACGAGGACCCGGCCCTCGACGGGGTCGAACACCGTGACCTCGTACGGCATCTGCTCGTACAACTGCCCGAGCGCGAACAGCGGATCCTCCTGCTGCGCTACTACAGCAATCTCACCCAGTCGCAGATCAGCGCCGAACTGGGAGTCTCCCAGATGCATGTGTCAAGGCTGCTCGCCCGAAGCTTCGCGCGTCTTCGATCCGCAAACAGGATCGAGGCGTAACCGGTGGGACTGAATCGCCCGCAGGGCTTCTTTCCGACATTTCTGGGCTGAAAAACCGCCAGACCCCCCTTTTCCAGGGCCTATTCACCCCCTACATGTCGACATGTCACTACAGCGTGTTGCCGACATGTGACATTCTGCGGGAAGCGCGTTTGCCGCGGCCTCGCCTCCGGTATTCAGGTGGAGGCTGCGTTCCTCCGACGGGAGCGTCCGCCGCTACCGTCCGCGACCCAAAGGGGGTGGCATGTCCGCAGACCAGGGCAGCTCGAAGGTGCTCACGCTCACGAAGAGCGAACCGGCGCCCGACGCGCTTCACGACGTCCCGGTCCCCGAGGCGGTGGAGGCCCCGACCCTCCCGGCCGCGGAAGTACCGGCTCTGAGGACCTCGGAAGCCATCGACACCCGCACCCTGTCCCGCTCCCTGTTCCTGCGGCTTGCCGCGCTGGACGAGAACAGCCCCGAGCGCAACTACGTCCGGGACACCCTCATCGAGCTGAACCTCCCGCTCGTGCGCTACGCGGCAGCCCGCTTCCGCAGCCGCAACGAGCCGATGGAGGACATCGTCCAGGTCGGCACGATCGGCCTGATCAAGGCGATCGACCGCTTCGACTGCGAACGCGGGGTGGAGTTCCCGACGTTCGCGATGCCGACCGTCGTGGGTGAGATCAAGCGCTTCTTCCGCGACACGTCGTGGTCGGTGCGGGTGCCGCGCAGGCTCCAGGAGCTGCGGCTCGCCCTCACCAAGGCCAGCGACGAGCTCTCGCAGAAGCTCGACCGCTCCCCGACCGTCGCCGAACTCGCCGTCGTACTGGGCGTGTCCGAGGAGGACGTGGTCGACGGCCTCGCGGTCGGCAACGCGTACACGGCCTCGTCCCTGGACTCGCCCGCCCCCGAGGACGACGGCGGCGAGGGCTCCCTCGCGGACCGCCTCGGCTACGAGGACACCGCCCTTGAGGGCGTCGAGTACCGCGAGTCCCTCAAGCCCCTGCTGGCCAAACTCCCGCCCCGCGAGCGCCGGATCATCATGCTTCGCTTCTTCGCGAACATGACCCAGTCGCAGATCGGCGAGGAGGTCGGCATCTCGCAGATGCACGTCTCCCGCCTGCTGACCCGGACGCTGTCCCAGCTGCGAGAGGGCCTGATCTCCGACTGACCGTCCCGACACCGCCCCGCATCTTCATAATTGACGGATCGTCAGACACACTGGCGCGATGCGTCGAGGGTCAATACGTGGTCGCCGAGGTGCCCTTGTGGCTGCCTCGGCGACCGTGGTCTGTGCGGGTGCCCTGCTGGCCGCGTGCGGAAGCGGCGGAGGTGGCGGCGGATACGTGGCAGTGGGCGCCGCGGGCGGTCCACCTCACGTTTCGGCGGCGGCCCCGACGGGCGATGTCTCACTGGCACCGCTTGAGGGGTCCGAGAATTCGGACAGCTCCAACAGCGCCAATGGGCCGGGGGGTTCGGGCAGTCCGGGCGGGGCGGCTTCGGACTCGGCGACGTCCGAGGCGCGGTCCACTGCCGGGGCCGGCTCCGGCTCCAGCGGCAGCGGTTCCGACAAAGGGGCCACGAGCGGCCGTACGTCCACGGCCTCGCCCTCGTCGTCGACGCCGGGCGGAGGCGGTGGCTCCGGGCGGACGAGCGGGAGTTCGGGCGGCTCCGGTACGTCCACCGCGCCGCCGAGCACCACTCCCGCGAACCCTCCGGCCGGGCCCGCCGTGCTCAACGTCGGCGAACCCCGGCGGGCGGCGACCGACCGGCGGTGGTGCGAGAAGGTGACCGTCGCCTTCCGCAACACCGGTGGCGCCGCGGTGCGTTCGGGCACGGTGACCTTCGGGACGCACATCATCGGCGCGCTCGGCATCGACTGGGCGACGATCGGGTCGACTGTGAGCCTTCCCGCGCCGATCGCCGCCGGCGCGAAGAAGGAGAAGACCTGGACGGTGTGCGTCGACGACTGGCGGGTGCCGCTGGGCATGCACATCGAGACGCGGGACGTGTCCGTCCGGTGGAAGTGACGTCTTCCGGCGGGGGCGCCTCTACGAAAGGGCGAGCCAGGCCACGGCGGCAATGATCGCCACGGCGACGACCACCCCGATGATCAGGCCGACACGGGGCCCGGCGGCAGCGGGCGCGGCCTGCTGCTGTCGGCCCTGGGGGCCCTCGTCGACGAAGGCACGGAACATCTGGGTGCTGCCCGCGGGGTCGTAGTTGCCCTCAGGGCCCTGGGTGTTAGCCATGGGGCAGGACCCTAGCGAATACGTGGGGGCTGCCCTAGTGCCGGGGTTGTTGTTCGGGTCGGTTTTTTGGGCGGCCGGGGTGTCCTGGCCCCTGGGGGCGCTGCCCCCGGACCCCCGTTTCGGCCTGGACGGCCTCGTCTCAAACGCCGGACGGGCCATGCACCCCCACCTCGCTTTACCAAGTTTTTAGGACCGGAGACCCGGATTCGTTTGCCTGCAGCAACCATCATTTCTTATGGTTGCCCTAAGCAACGATGCGGGAGGCGTGATGGCGGAGCAGGCGCAGTACGAGGAGCTGGCTCGTCAGCTCAGTGCCGTCGGTGCCGTGAAGAGGGACCTGGGGCGGATCCTGCCGCACGACTGTCCCGCCGGGTCCGCCGCCGTACTGACACTGCTCGGCCAGTACGGGGACATGCGGATGAGCCGGCTCGCCGAGCTGCTCGCCGTGGACATGTCCGTGACCAGCCGCCACGTCGCACACGTCGCCGACCGCGGCTGGATCGAACGGTCCCCCGACCCGGCCGACAAGCGCTCGCGGATCCTCCACCTCACCGCGGCGGGGCGCGCGCGGCTCGACGAGCTGTCCCGGCGCACCTCGCAACTGCTCGCCGACCGTCTGAGCGACTGGTCCGACGACGAGGTCGGGCTGCTCATCCAGCTGATGACCCGGCTGCGGGAGAGCTTCGGCGACTGCCGGGTCGCCCCGCAGCGGCCCCCGCACCCGTACGCATCGGCCGCAGAAGGCGTGACAGACGCACACGGCGTAACAGAACTGACCACCCGTACACCCGCATAAGTACGAAAGTACGTAAGAGAAGGAAGTCCATGGCAACGACCACACCAGCCGGTGTGCGGGGCTCTCACGCCAAGCACGGAGGCGCCGCCGACGGCACTCCGATGACGCACCGGCAGATCATGGAGGCCCTCTCCGGCCTGCTGCTCGGCATGTTCGTCGCGATCCTGTCGTCGACGATCGTCACCAACGCCCTGCCCGAGATCATCGGCGACCTGGGCGGCGGCCAGTCCGCCTACACCTGGGTCGTCACCGCCGCACTGCTGTCCATGACGGCCACCACGCCGCTGTGGGGCAAGCTCGCCGACCTGTACAGCAAGAAGGCGCTCGTCCAGATAGCGCTCGTCATCTACGTGCTGGGATCGGCCGCCGCCGGTCTGTCCCAGAACCCCGGCATGCTCATCGCCTGCCGTGTCGTGCAGGGCATCGGCGTCGGTGGTCTGTCCGCCCTCGCCCAGATCGTGATGGCGGCGATGATCTCGCCGCGTGAGCGCGGTCGCTACTCCGGCTACCTCGGCGCCGTGTTCGCGGTCGCGACCGTCGGCGGCCCGCTGCTCGGCGGTGTCATCACCGACACGTCGTGGCTCGGCTGGCGCTGGTGCTTCTACGTCGGTGTGCCGTTCGCGATCATCGCGCTGATCGTGCTGCAGAAGACCCTGCACCTGCCCGTGGTGAAGCGGGACGTGAAGGTCGACTGGGGCGGCGCGTTCTTCATCTCCGCCGCGGTCTCGCTGCTGCTGATCTGGGTCACCTTCGCCGACGACAAGTACGACTGGATCTCGTGGCAGTCGTACGCGATGGTCGGCGGCTCGATCGTGCTCGGCCTGCTGTTCGTGCTGGTCGAGTCCAGGGCGAGTGAGCCGATCATCCCGCTGCGGCTGTTCCGCAACCGCACGATCACCCTCTCCTCCATCGCCTCCCTCTTCGTGGGCGTCGCGATGTTCACCGGCACGGTCTTCTTCAGCCAGTACTTCCAGCTGGCCCGCGACAAGTCGCCGACCATGTCCGGCGTGATGACCATCCCGATGATCGGCGGGCTGTTCGTCTCCTCGACGGTCTCCGGGCAGATCATCACCAAGACCGGCAAGTGGAAGGCCTGGCTGGTCACCGGCGGCCTGCTGGTGACCGCCGGTCTGGGCCTGCTGGGCACCATCCGCTACGACACGGACTACTGGAAGATCGCGATCTTCATGGCGGTCATGGGTCTCGGCATCGGCATGATGATGCAGAACCTGGTGCTGTCCACGCAGAACCAGGTGGCCCCCTCCGACCTCGGCGCGGCCAGCTCCACGGTGACCTTCTTCCGCTCCCTCGGCGGTGCGGTGGGTGTCTCGGTCCTCGGCTCGATCATGGCCACCCGGATCGGCCACTACGTCAAGGACGGTCTGACCGACCTCGGCCCCAAGTACGCGGCCGCGGCGTCCGGTTCGAGCTCCAGCTCCGAGATCCCGGACATGGACAAGCTGCCCGCGCCGCTGCGCATGGTCATGGAGAGCGCGTACGGCCACGGCATCGCGGACGTCTTCCTGATCGCCGCGTGCATGGCCGCGCTCGCCTTCCTCGTCACCCTCTTCATCAAGGAGGTCCCGCTGCGCACCTCGGGCGGTCTGGCGCAGGCCGCGGCGGAGAAGTCCGAGGCCACGGTCCCGGTCCCGGCCGGCACCGAGGTCCCCGCCATCGTGACGGAGACGGCTCCGAGCCCGACCACCGCCGCTTCCGCCCCCGCCACGGACGTCGGCTCCGACGGCACGCAGCGGCTCGCGGCGGTCGCCACCCTCGCGCCCGACACCGCCCCACGGTCCGGCGGCATCCCGGTCCGCGGTCATGTCCGCGGCGCCGAGAGCGCGCCCGTGCCGCAGGCCGCGGTCACGCTGATCTCGCTCGCGGGACGGCAGCTGGGCCGGTCGGTCGCGCAGGCCGACGGCGCCTACGCGGTGGACGCGCCGGGCACGGGTTCGTACGTCCTGATCGCCTCCGCCGACGGCTTCCAGCCGCAGGCCTCGACGATCGTCGTGCACGACGAGCCGGTGTCGTACGACATCCTCCTCAGCGGTACGAGCGGCCTCAGCGGTCTCGTGCGGGCCGCCGGGAGCGGGACCCCCGTCAAGGACGCCATGGTCATCGTGACCGATGTGCGCGGTGACGTGCTGGCCACCGGAACCGCCGGTGAGCAGGGCGAGTTCACCTTCGCCGAGCTGGTCCCGGGTGCCGTGACCGTCGCGGTGAACGCCGCCGGGCACCGCCCGGTCGCCCTCCCCGTCGAGGTCGGCGGCACCGGGGTCACCCGGGTCGAGGTCGAACTCAGCGCGGGCTCCCAGCTCCTGGGTGTCGTACGGGCGCCCGGCGGGCCGCTCGGTGACGCGCGGGTCACGCTGGTGGACGCGGCCGGCAACGTGGTCGGCACGGCCAGGACGGGTGAGGACGGCGCGTACGCCTTCACCGACCTGGACAGCGGCGAGTACACCGTCATCGCGACGGGCTACCCGCCGGTGGCCACGGCCCTGACCGTCAACGGCGGCGGAGTCGACGGCCACGACATCGAACTCGCCCACCCCGGCGAGTAGTTCGGACCCCGGCCCGTGGGGCGCGCACTCCGAGCGGAGGTGCGTCCCCCACGGGCCGGTTTCTTTGTGCCCTTTCACGACCAGTTTTTGATGCTTTGCAGGGAGAAAACGGGATGGGACTGACCGCACGGATTCGTACGCGGGACGGATGGGCCGTGTCGCACGCGGTCGTCACGGTGACGGACGCGACGGGCGCACAGGTGGTGCGGGCCGAGGCGGACGCCGAGGGGACAGTGCACGACACGACCGCTCTGGCCCCCGGGGCGTACACCGTGATCGTCACCGCGGTCGGCTACGCGCCCGTCGCGGCCGGCGCGATCGTCACGGCGAGCGGTCGCGCCGAGGTCGGCACCGTGACACTGGCCCGGCAGGGCGGCACCGAGCTGCCGCCGCCGGGTACCTGGACCATCGACCCGGCGCACTCCTCCGTGGGCGCGGTCGCCCAGCACCTGGGCATCTCCAGCGTGCACGGCCGGTTCACCGACTTCTCGGGGCGGATCGAGATCGCCCCGGACGAGGTCGCCAAGTCGCGGGTGGAGGCGGTGATCTCCGCGGCGTCCATCGACACGGGCAACGGGATGCGCGACGGCCACCTGAAGTCGCCGGACTTCCTGGACGTGGAGACGTACCCGGAGATCACCTATCGCGCCGGCGGCCTGACGCCGGCCGGCCCGGACCGCTGGACCGTGCACGGCGAGCTGACCATGCACGGTGTCGTACGGCCGGTCGACCTGGACCTCGCCTGCCTCGGCACCGGATCCGACCCCTGGGGCGGCACCCGCGCCGCGTTCCGGGCCACCACGGAACTGCACCGCGAGGACTTCGCGATGAACTACAACCAGGTGGTGCAGGCGGGCATCGCCGCGATCGGCACCACGCTCAAGGTGGAGCTGGACATCCAGGCGGTGCAGGGGGATTCGCTACCCGCGGTGTGAACGGCCGTCCCGCCGCGCCCCGTTGACACCGCCGGCGCTGTTGCCCGAGGGGGCGCCGGTGCCCAACGGACCCGCGCCGCTCACCCGGGTCACCAGGTCCGAGCACAGGTCGCGGAGTTTGACGTTCGAGTTCTGGGAGGCGCGGCGCAGTGTGTCGAGTGCCGCCTGCGCGGTGCACCGCTCCCGGGCCATGAGGATGCCGACCGCCTGGTCGATGGTGCTGCGCGAGAGCAGCGCCGTCCGCACGTCGGCGCTGGAGGTCCGCTCGCGCTCGATGCTCAGGGCGGTGTTGATCGCCTCGGAGGCCGTCGCCGCGAAGGCCCGGACGGCCTCGCGCCGGTCATCGAAGGCGTTCTCGGTGACGGCGTAGAGGTTGATCGCGGCATCGGTCTCGCCGTCGACGGCGAGCGGCACGGCGAGCACCGAGCGGACGCCGCCGGCCAGCGCGTAGTCGGTGTACGAGGGCCAGCGGTCCTCCTCCGTCAGATCGGGCGCGTGCTTCTCCTCGTCGTCCCCGGCCGCGTCCACGCACGGGCCGTGGCCGTTCTCGTACTGGCGCTGGTCGAGCCCGCTGAGCAGTCCGGAGCTGCCGGCCAGGGTCAGCAGCCGGTCGTCGCGGCGCACGGTGATGCTGCACGCGGCCGCACCTCGCACAGCCAGCACCGCACGCTCGGTGAGGTCGCGCAGCAGGGTGTCGAGGCCACCGGTCTGCGCGAGCGCCTGGTGCAGCGCCTCGGGTTCCCGGGCGGTGGCCTGCGGGAGCTCCGGCGAATCGGCTGAGGTATGCATGGCCGTACGGGTATCCCGTCGCCGCCCGCTCACTCCCGGGCCGCAGGACGGAGTTGCTCACACACCCACGGTTACCGCGCGTCCCGGGCGTCGACGATGCGCCGGGCGATGTCGCGGAGCTTCACGTTCTCCTGCTGGGAGGCGCGGACGAGGCTGTCGAAGGCCTCGGCCGCGTCGATGTCCAGGCGCTCCATGAGGATGCCCGTGGCCTGTCCGATCAGGTCACGGGTGCGCATGGCCTCGGTGAGCTGCTCGCGTACCGTCACCGAGTTCAGCGCGATGCTGACGTGGGCGGTGAAGAGCCTGCCGATCCGGGTGGCGGACTCGTCGAAGGCGCCGGGCTCACGCGCGTACACCGTGAGCACGGTGAGCTTTCTGCGTTCGGCGCGCAAACGCATCGAGAGCACCGAGCGCAGCCCGAGGCCGGACAGCGAGGGCTCGCGCCCCTCGTCCCCGGCGGCACTGTCCTCGATCCGGGCGACGGGCGTGGTCCACAGGTCGCTCCAGTGCTCCCGCTGATCACTGTGCGAACTCAGGGCCGCGGCGGTGCGGACGAGCTCGTCGGTCCAGGCGACGGTACGGCGGTGGGCCTCGCGCTCGAGCACGGAGACATCGGCGTGCTGGGCTCCGGGCAGGATGTGCACGGCCAGCCGGACCGCGGTGCGCAGGGTGTGGTGGGAGGTCGACGTCTCGTGCAGTTGCTGAGCCGCGACGGACAGAGCTTCGGCCAGCTCGGTATCCACCGCATAACGGGGCAATTCAGAAAAGTCGAACACAGCCACCACGAACCTCTTCGGCATGCACGGCCAAACGACCATGCGCAGGAGAGCTCCGCAGCACATTCCTGACTGCGAGCACAGGACGAACAGCACTTTAGCTGCTCCGATGGGTCGCTCGTGGCGCTCGGTCGAACAGCGGGCGGGCTCCCGCCCGGGCATGGTGGGATGGGACCACGGGTCAGGAAGCGGCCTCACCGAAATCCGGATGAATGTCTGTCAGGTGAGCCGTGTGACCTTCCTCCCGAACCCCAAAGACCTGCCGGGCTGCACCCTGCTCCCGCTGCCCGCGGAGGTCGACCTCTGCAACGCCCTCGACCTCTTCTTCCACACCATCAACGTGGTGGAGGACCGGACGCCCCGGCTGCGTGTGCTCGTCCTGGATCTCACCCGCACCGACTTCATCGACTCCCAGGGCATCCGCCTCGTGGACGACGTACGCCGTCGGCTGCGGGACCGGGCCGAGCTGCGGGTGGTCGCGGACCCGGACGGAATGGTGCACCGGCTGCTGGAACTGACCGGGCTGCGGCGGGATGTTCCGGTCTACGACAACCTGGCGGCGGCCGTGCGGTCATAGGCTGCGGGTATGGCACCGAACATCGCGACGAACACTTCCGTCTCCCTCGACGAGCTCCTGGACTTCGTCCGGCCCCGGCACCGCGCGATCCTGCTCACCCGGCGGGCGGACGGCGGGCCGCAGGGCTCGCCGCTGACCTGCGGGGTCGACGACGCGGGCCGCGTCGTCGTCTCGACGTACCCCGAGCGGGCGAAGGTCCGCAACGCCAAGCGGGACGAGCGCGTCTCCCTGATCATCCTCAGCGACGAGTGGAACGGGCCCTGGGTCCAGGTCGACGGCACCGCCGAGGTCATCGACTCTCCCGACTCCGTCGAGCCCCTCGTCGAGTACTACCGCAACATCGCGGGCGAGCATCCCGACTGGGACGAGTACCGCGAGGCCATGCTGAAGCAAGGCAAGTCGATCATCCGCGTCACCCCCGACCGCTGGGGCCCCATCGCAACCGGCGGCTTCCCGGCCCGCCTGGCCTGACCACCTTCACTGCACCTCGGTTACCCGGCGTTCACGGGGCGCCGCTGCGCCCACCCGTGCCGCCCCTGGCGGCACGATTGCCCGCAGTAACGAGGCCTGCAGTCGCCGTACGCACGGAAGGGTCCGTGCCGGTACGTCTCTGCCCGTCGCGTAGCCGGCCCCCAGCCAAGCTTCGCCGATGTGCCCCCCGGGCAGTACGCCCACGCGGCGACGGGCAAGACGTACCGGCACGGACCCGACCCACAACACACCGCACCGCACCGCACCGCGTTACCCGCGCGCAACCATCGTCTCGATCCCCACCATCAACATCTCCAGCGCGAACGAGAAGTCCCGCTCCCGCATCTCCTCCACCGTGTCGCCCCCACGCGCCTCCATGAGATCCGCCGCGTTCTCGAAGTTCGCAGCGAACTGCGGCTCCTCGCGGATCGTGCTCATCGCCTGGTGGAAGTAGTCGTCCTGGCTCATCCCCGCCGACGCGCAGCGCTGCACGAAGTGGCCCTCGATCGTGCCGAAGCCGTACACGAACTGGAAGACCGCCGACATCGCGCCCATCTGCCCGTGCGGCGGCAGCCCTGTGCTGCGGATGACCTTCTGCACGCACAGCGAGAAGGCCATGGAGTGCGGCCCGATGTTGAGGAAGGTCCCGATGAGAGGCGACACCCACGGGTGGCGCACCAGCAGCGCCCGGTAGCCGACAGCCAACGCCCGCAACTGCTCACGCCACCCCCAGCCCCCGGCCCCGTTCCCGCCCCCGGCCCCCGCACCCGCGTCGCCCCCCGCATCCGGCAGCTCCAGCTCCCCGAACACCGAGTCGAGGGCCAGTTCCAGCAGATCGTCCTTCGTGTCGACGTACCAGTACACGGACATCGCGGTGACGCTCAGCTCGGCCGCCAGCCGCCGCATGGAGAACTTGGCCAGCCCCTCCGCGTCCAGCAGCCGCACCGTGACCTCGGTGATCCGGTCCCGGTCGAGCCCCGACGGCTGCCCGCCACTCCGGCCCGAGCCGCGCCGCTGGGCCTTGCCCTCCAGCCAGACACTGGTCCGCGCCGGACGCTTGGCCCGGTCGGCTGCCCTCACCATGGCGCACCTTCCTCGAACAGGGACTGCGGCGCTGCCGGAAGTCCCCGGTCCGCCCCCCTTGATGCTAAGCGGGCGTCACGCGGAAACCGCCACCGCGGAGTCTGCCCGCTCCGCCCGCCGCAGCAACTCGGCCGCGACCAGTCCGCCGAGAAGAACCGCCACCGCCCCGACCAACTGGCTGGTCTCGAGCCCCGACGAGAACGCGTCGGTGATCCGCCCGCGTTCGCCGGCCGTGCCGGCGGAGTCGAGCGCGGCCGGCAGCGACGTCGCGGCGACCGGAACGAGCGCGGCGAAGCGGGAGTTGAGGACGGCGCCGAGCACCGCGACGCCGAGGCCGTTGCCGAACTCGGCGAGGGTGCCGTTGAGACCCGCGCCGACGCCCGCCTTGGCGGGCGGAATGGCGCTCATGATGGCGTGCGCCATGGCGGGGTTGGCCAGCGCGCAGCCGGCGCCGATGAGCAGCAGCCCCAGCAGCGTGCCGCCGTATCCACTCCCCGAGAGCGTCGCGATCGACACCAGCCCGCCCGACATCAGCACCATGCCGAGCAGGATGGACACCGGCGTCCCGAGCCGCGCCGTCCACTTCGCGGACAGGCCGGAGAAGTTGAGGGCGACGACGGCGAGGGCGAGCGGCGCGGTCCGCAGCCCGGCTTCCAACGGCCCGTATCCCAGGACGAACTGGAGGTGCTGGGTGAGCAGGAACAGTGCTCCGCCCATCCCGAACGTGATCAGGACCGCACCGGCCACGGCGCCCGTGAACCGCCGGTCCCGGAAGAAGTGCAGGTCGAGCATCGGATACGGAATCCGGCTCTCCCAGTAGGCGAATCCGGCGAGTACCGCCACCGCGACCCCGGCCGTCCCCAGCACCCGTGCCGACATCCACCCGTGCTCGGGCCCGGAGATGATCGCGTACACGAGCGAGGTCATGCCGATGGTGGAGAGCAGCGCGCCGAGGAGATCGGGCCGGTCCCCGGTCGGGCTCTTCGACTCGGGCACGAGCACCGCGACCGCGACCAGTCCCAGCGCGGCAACCGGCAGGTTGACCAGGAAGATCGCGCCCCACCAGAAGTGTCCGAGCATGAAGCCGCCGAGCAGCGGTCCGACGGCGAATCCGAGCGCGTTGACCGCGCTCCAGATACCGATCGCCCTGGGGATCTCCTCGGCCGGGAAGATCTGCATGGCCACGGCGAGGGTCGTGGTGATCAGCAGTGCGCCGCCCACCCCCATCCCGGCCCGGGCCGCGATCAACTGCCCGGTGGAGTCGGCGAGTCCGGCGACCAGCGAGCCGACGCCGAACAGCACCAGCCCGGCGATCAGCATCTTCTTGCGGCCGTAGCGGTCGGCCGCGCTGCCGGCGGTGAGCAGCAGCCCGGACTGCACGAGCGAGTACGCGTTGATCATCCACTGGATGTCGGAGGTGGCGGCGCCCAGTTCGCGGGTGAGCGAGGGGATCGCGACGTTCAGGACGGTGTTGTCGAGCAGCACGGTGAGCTGCGCGAGACAGATGACACCGAGGATCAGCCACCGCTGGGGATGGCCTTGGGAGGAGGGCATGCCATACACCGTAGAACACTCCCCATACGGTGTACAACGAAATAGCGGTGGCCCGGGACGTTGCCGCCCCGGGCCACCGCTGTCGGACGCCGTACCGTCAGCCGGTACTGCTGCCGCTCGACTTCTGCGTCAGGTCATAGAAGGTGGCCGAACCGACCGTCACCTTCTTGAAGTTGGCCTCGACCCACGAGGTGATCTGCGAGGACGTACCGGAGCTGCTGCCGCCCATTCCGCCGCCGGAGCCGCTGGAGATGAAGTAGTGGATCCGGCCGTCCGTCACGTACTCCTTGAACTGGGCCAGCGTCGGCGACGGGTCGGTGCCGTTGAAGCCGCCGATGGACATCACCGGGTCGCCGGTGGAGAGCTGGTAGCTCGCCGCGTTCTGGGCGCCGATGGCCGCCGCGGCCCAGGTGTAGTCGCCGGCGTTCTTCTCCAGCAGCGCCTTGGCCTCGGAGCTGACGGTCGCGCCGTTGAGCAGGCCGCCGGCACCGCCGCCACCGCCCATGCCGCCGTCGCCGGTGCCGCCGCGCTGGTTCTGGCCCTGGGTGCTGCCGTTGCCGTTCTGCTGGTTCTGGCCACCGCCGGGGAAGCCGCCGGTACCACCCGTGCCACCGGTCGGGGGTTGACCCATCCCGCCACCCTGCTGACCCGTGCCACCGCCCTGCTGGTTCTGACCGCCACCAGGGAAGCCCCCGCCACCGCCGCCCCGGCCGCCCATCATGCTCGCGCCGGCCGGACCTGCCGTGACGATCGACCCGGTGTGCCCGGTGTTCACCGTGCTGAGGGTGTACGCCGTCGGACCCGCGACCGAGGCCACGAAGCTCAACCCGACTGCGGCGAGGGCAAGTTGCCGCCCGAGCTTGGCCGCGAAGATCAGCCCGAGGGCGCCGACCAGACCGCCGATGAGCACCAGCCACTTCAGCCAGGGCAGATAGTCGGAGGTGCGGTTGAGGAGGACGTACCCCCAGGCCGCGGCCGCGACGACCGAGCCCGCCAGCGTCAGCGATGCCCACACCTTGGACCGCTCTTCCCACAGTACGGTCGCGCCCATGCCGACGACGGCCGCGATGTACGGGGCCAGGGCCACCGTGTAGTACTGGTGGAAGATGCCGGCCATGTAGCTGAAGACGACCATGGTCATCAGCAGCGCGCCGCCCCAGGCGAGGAACGAACCGCGGGCCAGGTCGGTGCGCTTGGCCTTCCGGGTGAGGACGAGCCCCGCGATCAGCAGGATCAGCGCGGCGGGCAGCAGCCACGAGATCTGGCTGCCGATCTCGGAGTTGAACATCCGGTTCCAGCCGGTCTCGCCCCACTGGCCGGTGCCACCGCCCCCGCCGCCACCGCCGACGCTGCCGGTCTCGTCGCCGTTGATCCGGCCGAGCCCGTTGTAGCCGAAGGTCAGTTCAAGGAAGGAGTTGTTCTGCGAGCCGCCGATGTACGGGCGGGAGCCCGCGGGCCACAGCTCGACGATCGCCACCCACCAGCCGCCTGCGGCGACCATCGCCCCGGCGGACAGGGCGAGTTGACCGAACCGCTTCCTCAGCTTCACCGGCGCGCAGACCGCGTACACCACGGCGAGCGGCGGCAGGATCAGGAAGGCCTGCAGGGTCTTCGCGAGGAACGCGAAACCGACGGCGACGCCCGCCCAGACCAGCCACTTGGTGCGGCCGTCCTCCAGGGCGCGGATCACGCAGTACACCGTGACGGTCATCAGCAGCGCGAGCATCGCGTCCGGGTTGTTGAACCGGAACATCAGCGCGGCGACGGGAGTGAGCGCGAGCACCGCACCCGCGATCAGACCTGCCACCGGGCTGAACCGGCGTCGCACCGCCGCGTACACGACGGCGACCGTGGCCACGCCCATCAGCACCTCGGGGACGAGGATCGCCCACGAGTTGAGGCCGAAGACGCGCACCGACAGTTCCATCGGCCACAGCGAGGCCGGGGGTTTGTCGACGGTGATGGCGTTGCCCGCGTCGAGCGAGCCGAAGAAGAGGGCCTTCCAGCTCTTGCTGCCGGCCTGCACGGCCGCGGAGTAGAAGGAGTTGGCGTACCCGGAGGCGCTCAGGTTGTAGAGGTACAGGGCCGCGGTCGCGAGCAGCAGCCCCAGGAACGCGGGGCGCACCCAGCGCGGGTCCTCGGGACGGCCGCGCCAGAAGCGGTGCGGGAAGGGCTGCTTGGGCTCACCCGAGTCGGGTGCCCCGGCCGGCGGCGGCGGAACCACGGGCTCCTGCACGGCCGTTGAGGCGGGCGGCCCCCAGCCGGAGGGACTCGCGCCCCCCTGATAGCTCGTATCGGACTGAGTGGTCATCGCGCGTTCCTCGACTCGTGATCGTCGTGATTGTCGTGATCGTGCGGGCGCACGGCCTGCAGTTGCATGGTCGCGTCGCCCCAGGTGCGGTCCGCGGCTTCACCGGCACGGAACCGGGCTGTGTCGTACGGGGTTCGGGGCGCGGTGGGGCGCTGGGGGAGCGGCGGCTGCGGCGATGTGGCGGCAGCCGTCGCATAGGTGGGTGAGGAAGGGGTGTGGGAGGCGATGACGGTCGAGGGGGAGTCGTCGCGCTGGTCCGGGAACACCCAGGCCCTGAAGAGCAGGAAGCGCAGCACGGTCGCCGCGAGGTTGGCGGCGATCAGCACCGCCAGTTCCGTGGAGTGCGCGGGGTCGGAGGTCGCCGCGTTCAGCGCGGCCAGCGAGCCGCTGGTGAGGGCGAGCCCGATGCCGAAGACGACCAGGCCCTGCGCCTGATGCCGCATGGCCCCGCCCTTGCCGCGTACGCCGAAGGTCAGGCGCCGGTTGGCCGCGGTGTTGGCGACGGCCGACACGAGCAGGGCGAGCGCGTTGGCGATCTGCGAGCCCGAGAACGTACGGAAGCCGCTGTAGAGCAGCAGGTAGAAGAGGGTGGACAGGGCGCCGACGACACAGAAGCCGACCAGCTGGCGGGCCAGGCCCTTGGGTACGTCGGTCAGGTCGCCCTCGCGCGGGTCGTCGCCGAAGGGCCGGGCGATCCGGTCGAGCGGCAGCGAACCGGTGGCGAGGGCACGGCCCACCCGCCACACCCCCTTGAGGTCGTCGGTCGCGGTCTTCACGATGTGCACCGTCGAGTTCGGGTCGTCGACCCAGTCGACGGGCACCTCGTGGATGCGCAGCCCCGCGCGCTCGGCGAGCACCAGCATCTCGGTGTCGAAGAACCATCCGGTGTCCTCGACCAGCGGCAGCAGTACCTGGGCGACATCACGGCGGATCGCCTTGAAGCCGCACTGCGCGTCGGAGAAGCGGGCCTGCAGCGAGCCGCGCAGGATGAGGTTGTACGTCCGGCTGATGAACTCGCGCTTGGCGCCGCGCACCACCCGCGAGGAGCGGGCCAGCCGGGAGCCGATCGCGAGGTCCGAGTGGCCGGAGATCAGCGGCGCCACCAGCGGCAGCAGCGCGTTGAGGTCGGTGGACAGGTCCACGTCCATGTAGGCGAGGACCGGGGCGTCCGAGGCCGACCACACGGTGCGCAGCGCCCGGCCGCGGCCCTTCTGCTCCAGCCGGAAGGACCTCACCTCCGGGATCTGCGACTCCAACCGCGCGGCCACCTGCGGCGTGGTGTCCGTGGACGCGTTGTCCGCGATCGTGATGCGGAAGGCGTACGGGAACGTGCGCGCGAGATGCTCGAGCAGTCTCATGACACACGGTTGGAGGTCCTTCTCCTCGTTGTAGACGGGGATCACTACGTCCAGGACAGGCGTACCGGCATTTCCGGCCGGGAGGTGCTCCCGCGCCGGCAGGTTGCCGGGAGAAGAGTCGGTTCGCATGACAACGACTCTGGTCAGGCGCCCTGTTGCACCCATGTGGTGGCGCTGTGCTGTGCCTGTGAGTGCGGTTGCCAGTTCGTTTCGGGGGCCGGGCTGGGAGTCGCCGGGGAGAGAGCCGGCAGATGCACGGTGAACACCGTGTGCCCCGGAACGCTGTCGACGGTCACCGCGCCGCCGTGCGCGGCCGCGACGGCCTGCACGATGGCGAGCCCGAGCCCGGTCGAGCCGGAGGCCCGCGAACGCGAGGAGTCGCCGCGCGCGAACCGTTCGAAGACGCGTGGGAGCAGGTCGGCCGGGATGCCCTGGCCGTCGTCCTGCACATCCACGCACAGCCACGGCCCGCGCCGCTGCACACGCGCGGTCACGGTCGTACCCCTGGGTGTGTGCGTCCGTGCGTTCGCGAAGAGATTGACCAGCACCTGCTGGAGCCGTGCGGCGTCCGCCGACACGAGGGCGGGTTCGTCCGGCAGCTCCAGCCGCCAGTTGTGCTCGCGTCCGGCCGCCCGCGCGTCGCTCACCGCGTCGATGACGAGCGGTACGAGGTCGGTCTGCTCGTGCTGCAGGGGCCGCCCGGCGTCGAGGCGGGCGAGCAGGAGGAGGTCCTCGACGAGCCCGGTCATCCGTCCGGCCTCGGACTCGATCCGGCCGAGGGCGTGTCTGGTGTCCGGCCCGGTCTCCTCCCTGCCACGTCTGGTGAGCTCGGCGTATCCGCGGATGGACGCGAGCGGCGTGCGCAGCTCATGGCTGGCGTCGGCGACGAACTGCCGTACGCGCATCTCGCTCTGCTGGCGCGCATGCAGCGCCCCGTGGACGTGGTCGAGCATCCGGTTGAGCGCCGCCCCGACCTGCCCGACCTCGGTGTGCGGGTCGGTCTCGGACTCCGGAACCCGCTCGTTGAGCGTGACCTCGCCGGTGTGCAGGGGGAGTTCGGAGACGCGGGTGGCGGTGGCGGCGACCTTGCGGAGGGGGCGGAGGGCGACGCCGACGATGACGGTGCCCGCGAGGGAGGCCGCGACGAGGCCGGCCACGGTGACGCTGAGCTCGACGATGATCAGGGTGTTGACGGTGTTGGTGACGTCGCTCGTCGGGATCGCCACGTAGAACGAGCCGTTGGCGCCGCTCTGGTATTGCACGCGGTACTCGCCCAGGCCCGGGATGTCCACGGTGTGCGGCTTGCCGTCCGTCGGGACGGAGGCCAGGGCGGCCCGCTGGCTCTCCTTGAGGTCGACCTTTTTGGGATTGGGGATCCCGTTCGCGTCCTTCTTGGCCTTGTTGATGACGCCCTCGGTGACGGACCCGTTCTCGACGACCGCAGCGATGGTGTTGTACTGCGGGCCCCTGGTGACGAAGTCGAGGGGGTCCCGATTCCCTGCAAGACCGTTGTTCTGCGGTCCCTTTCCGGGGTCCAGCGGACCGGCGGCCCGCATCGCAGCCTCGTGCACCTTGTCGTCCAGCTCGTGGTACAGGTGCGAGCGCAGCGCGATGGTGGTCACCGTGCCGATGACCGCGCACACGACGGCGATCAGCGTCACGGACGCGACGACAAGCCGCGTCCGCAGCGTGCGCGGCTGTCGTGCCCGCCTGTCCCGCTTCTGCGTAC
The DNA here is from genome assembly GCF_052543295.1 of Streptomyces sp. SAS_270. Taxonomy (NCBI): domain Bacteria; kingdom Bacillati; phylum Actinomycetota; class Actinomycetes; order Kitasatosporales; family Streptomycetaceae; genus Streptomyces; species Streptomyces sp. SAS_270. Next base: position 144,389 of record NZ_JBMNDS010000002.1, on the reverse strand, counting down.
GCGCCTGTCGTCGCCCGGTCATGACGCGGCGGGCTTGATCAGATAACCGGCACCGCGCCGGGTGTGGATCATCGGCTCGCGGCCCGCGTCGATCTTCCGGCGCAGATACGAGATGTACAGCTCGACCACGTTGGCCTGGCCACCGAAGTCGTAGGACCACACACGGTCGAGGATCTGCGCCTTGCTGAGCACGCGCCGCGGGTTGCGCATCAAAAAGCGCAGCAGCTCGAACTCGGTGGCGGTGAGGTGGATGTTCTCCCCGCCCCGCGACACCTCGTGGCTGTCCTCGTCGAGGGTGAGGTCACCGACGACGAGTACGGATTCGGAGCGCCGGTCGGCGGCGCCGGAGCGGCGGATCAGCCCGCGCAGCCGGGCCACGACCTCTTCGAGGCTGAACGGCTTGGTGACGTAGTCGTCGCCACCGGCGGTGAGCCCGGCGATGCGGTCCTCGACGGCGTCCTTGGCCGTCAGGAAGAGCACGGGAACATCCGGCAGGTCGCGCCGCAGACGGCCGAGCACCGCCAGTCCGTCCATGTCGGGCAGCATCATGTCGAGCACCACGGCGTCGGGCCGGAACTCGCGCGCGGTCTGCACCGCACCGGTCCCGTCACCCGCGCTGCGGATCTGCCAGCCTTCGTAGCGAAGGGCCATGGACAGCAGCTCGGTGATCGACAGCTCGTCGTCCACCACAAGCACTCGGACGGGGCTCCCGTCCGGCCTCAGCAGTTCGGTGCGCCCCTGGGGCGAGGTCGTGGTCATGGTCGAAACCATGTCGGGGTCCCCTGAGAGCACCCTTTCCACTGTCTGTGATTTTCCTGAGAAACACACAGGTGCCTCTCAGGGAACGCCTGGGAAGATCTCACTCCCCTCAGATCACCGGCGGACTCCCCGCTGCTCGCCCGGCGTCTGCGAAGAGGCGCGCCGCGTTGTCGTGGCAGACCGCTCGCAGCCAGTCGTCGCCGAGCCCGAGCCGCTCCAGGGCGTGCAACTGGTGGAGGTAGGGATACGGGATGTTCGGGAAGTCGGAGCCCAGCAGGACGCGGTCGCCGAGGTCGGCGAGCCGGGGCAGCGCCTCGCGTGGAAACGGCGCGAGGCGCTCGCTGAAGTCGGTGAACGCCATCGTCGTGTCGAGCCGCACTTCGCCGTACCGCTCGGCGAGTTCGAGGAAGTCGGCGTACTCGGGCATTCCCATGTGCGCGACGACGAGCCGCAGCCGGGGATGCCGGGCCAGCAGCCGGGCAATGGGCTCGGGGCCGGTGTGCTTGCCGGGCGCGGGCCCCGACCCGCAGTGGATCACGATCGGGATGCCGGCCTCGGCGAGCAGTCCCCAGGCGGGGTCGAGGAGTTGGTCGCCCGGGTCGTACGCGCCCACCTGCACGTGCGCCTTGAAGACCCGCGCGCCCGCCTCGACGGCCTCCCGCACATACGCCTCGACGCCCGGCTCGGGGAAGAGGGTCGCCGTGTGCAGACAGTCGGGGGTACGGCGGGCGAAGTCGACGGCCCAGGAGTTGAGCCACTGGGCCATGCCGGCCTTGTGCGGATAGAGCATCGCGGTGAAGGCGCGCACCCCGAACTCCCGCAGCAGCGCCGCCCGTTCGGCCTCCTCGCGGCGGTACGTGATCGGCCACTCGACGCCGCCCGTGAGCGGGCCGAGCCCGTCGAAGTACTCCCACACCTTGTGCAGCACGCGCTCGGGCATGAAGTGGGTGTGGACGTCGATGAGCCCGGGAAGCCCGAGCCGCGACCAGAACCGCCGGACTTCAGCCGGCTCGGTGCTGTCGTCCACGTCAGGCATGTCATCCATGCCGGCCATGTCATCCATGGGCGTCCCGCTCGAATCCATGACTGTGCTCGACCTTGGCGATGTGCAGGGAGTACCGCTCGTACCAGTGTGCGCGCCCGTGCTTCTTGGCCGCCATGTGGTCCATGTTCGTCCGCCACTCCTCGATGGCGGCGAGGTCCCGGAAGTAGGCGACGGTGATCCCCAGCCCGCCGGGCGTGCGCGCGGCGTCCTCGCCGAGGAACCCGGGAATCTCCTTGACCAGCTCCCCCATACGGTCGGCGGTCTCGCCGTATCCGTTGTCCCCCTCGGTTCGCACGGACGTGAACACGACGGCGTAGTAAGGGGGTTCATGGGCGCCGACAGGTGCAATGGGTTGATCGCTCATGTCACCCACGATCGGCCTCGGCGTCCTGCACAGTCCAGCCCCTTTCCGAAAGGGATCCATAAGGGATCCAACTCTTGACCATCACTGCCGACGTGGCCCACGGCCATCGGCGCTGACGGTACCGGCCCCGGTCCTGGTCCCGTAGCCGCCATTGCCGCCGCGGGGATCCGCCCCTCAGAACAACCCTTCCTGCGCGGCCGCGTCCCGAGCGTCCCTCAACTCCCGTACAGGGACGGTGAGTCCACCGCCTCCGGCGGTCAGCTCCCACCCGGTCATCAGCCGCGTGTCGAGGACGACGACACCGCGCTCGGTCGCCAGATGCAGATCGGGCCCGGCAGCGGCAAGCAACTCCCCGCTGACGGCGCCGCCCGCGACCAACTCACGCACGACCCCCTCGACGGGCGCCAGCCCCTCCAGCCCGAACACCCCGAAGTGATCGACGCCCCGGAACGGCACCCGCTCCAGCGACTCGGGCCATCCTTCGAGCCGCGAGGCCCGCCCGTGCAACTCCCCCACCTCACCCACCCGTTCCCCGATGTCCGGCAGCGCGGCCCGCACCGCCCGCTTGTCAGCGTACGGAATCCTGTCGGGCACCTTGAGCGCGGCGCGCAGCAGCTCCTCCGCCCGCCGCGCGGCCATCAGCGGGCCCCGCCCCAGCCAGCTGAAGCAGACGGCTCCCTGCTCCAGCAGCCGCGCGGACCCCCGCTCGACCGCGGTGATCCCCACCTTCACCATTCCGGGCCCGAACCAGGCGAGATACACGTGGTACGGCCGCGGGTCGTCGGCGATGGTGTCGGCGGCCACGGAGTGCGCCCGGTCCAGCCGCGCACACTCCTCGCACCGGGCGCCCGTGCTCCGGCCCGGCACGGCCGTGCTCAGGGGACACATATGCCGCCGGGCGCCCACACATGTCCGTACGCCGTCCTCCACCACCCCAAAGTCCACCCGCTTCCCCCGTGGCAGGGCACTGCTGCGCCCGCCGCCCCACACCAGCACGGGGCCGTCCGCCGACCACCGCAGCCCCGAGCATCTCCACACCTGTGCCATCACTCGCGAGCGTACGCGGGGCCTCTGACATCGCCGGGTTCGCCGGTGACAGGTTCACCGGGGACGGATCCACCAGGGCCGGATTCAACCGGGACGGGTTCCGTCGCTGCGGGCGCGGCATCCGTCGTGGGCCGCCGTCCGGCCAGCCGGCACCCGACGCACCCGGGATGGCCGTGCCGAGCGGACAGGTCCCGCGTCCGCCATGCCCACTGATCAGCGGGCCGCGGCCCCGGCGGCTTGCCCCACCCGGTGAGATGGAGCGTCCATGTGACCAGCACGCTGATCGCGACCAGCACCGGTCCGCCCCACACCCACAGGGCGTTCCCGGCACACACGCCCGCTCCCGCCACGGTGACCCCGACGGTGGCGAGTACGGTCCCGGTCCACCCGGCGACGGTATGTCCTTCATCATGCTGATGTGCGCTCACGTACCTGCCTCTCTCAGTTCGGGCAGCGGAGTTCACGCGAGGGACCGGACTTTGGACTGACAAAGTCCCTCACGACGTAAGAAATTTATCGCAGAAACCTCTCATGCGCTAAGGGAATCTTCATGGAGCAGGGCAAGCCGCGCCCGCCCGCGACACCGGCCCAGGCGCTCGCGGCGATGGACCACCTCATCGCGACGAGCATGATCGGCCAGCAGACGGTGGCCCAGCAGCTGAACCTGAACGTCACCGACCTCACGTGCTTCGCGTACATCCTGGAGGCGGGCGACACCCTGCTCACGGCCGGTGACCTCGCCCAACGCGCTCACGTCACGACCGGCGCGGTCACGGGCATCCTGAACCGCCTCGAACGCGCAGGCTTCGTCGCTCGCCGCTCCGACCCCACGGACCGCCGCCGCGTCCGCGTAGCCGCAGAGCCCGCCGCCGTCGCCCGGGTCCGAGCCGTCTACGAGCCCTTCTACGCCCTTCTCAACGAACTCTTCGCCGACTACACCCCGGCCGAGACCGCCGTCCTGAACGACTTCTTCGGCCGAGCGGGCACGTTGATGGCCACGTTCCTGGAGAGTTGCGCCGAACCGGGGGACATCCAGCCGCCTCCCGCCTGAGCCCGGCGTCGAAGGGCCCCCGGCGCACTGGAGAGGACCGGCGAACGTACCGGTGGGACCATGGACACGAGAACCCTGGAGAAGGGGGCGACATGTCCGCGATCAAGGAAACCATCGACATCGACCGAAGCCCCGAGGACGTCTACGCCTACGTCACCGACCCCTCCCACCTGCCGGAATGGCAGGAGAGCGCGATATCCGCGCACCAGGTGGGCGAGATCCCGATCGGTGTGGGCTCAAGGGTCGCAGTGACCCGGCGGGTCGGCCGGCGCGAGTTCCCGATGACCATGGAGGTCACGGAGTTCGACCCACCGAGGAGTTGGTCCATGCGGGGCGTCGACGGCCCTGTCAGGGGCAAGGTCCACGGCACGATCGAAGCGCTCGGCGACGGCAGCAGCTCACGTCTGACCCTCGACCTCGACTTCGAGTCCCACGGTATGGGCAAGGTCCTCGTACCGATGGTCATCCGCCCTCACGCCCGCAAGGAAATGCCGAGGAACGAGGCGGCCCTCAAGACCCTCCTGGAGCAGGGCACCACCTGACTGCGCCCTGCCGACGGCGGCGTCAACGGCCGGCGGGGCTCTGCCGACGGTTGCGTCAACGGCCGGCGGGGCTCTGCCGCCGGTTGCGTCAACGGCCGGCGGGGCTCTGCCGCCGGATGAAGACCTCGGTGCTCGGCTGCCGTTCGGAGAACCGGCCTGTCGGCGAGACCTCCCACAGCAGGCGACGCCGAACCAACCTGCACCTTGACCTCATGGCGCGGAATCCGAGGCCGCGGGTGGGAACACGATCACGCATCCACGCCCCTCACCAGGCCTGCCAGCTGGATCTGCAGATCCTTGAGGCGTCCGTAGGACTCGATCACCTCCGCCTCGAAGGAATTCGGCCAGTTCGCCTTGGAGCGCCAGGAATACGGCACCCCCTCTTCCTTCCACCTCAGGTGGGACACCCGCCAGGAGTTGTAGTGGTCGATGAAGGCCAGGTAGGAGTCGGGCATCCGGTCACCCACGATGAGGTGGGTCTTCGCGGACAGGAGGTTCTGGATCGCCTCATTGCGCGGCATGAACGCGTGGTCCACCCAGAACAGCCAGAGCTCCTGGTCCTCCGGGCTGAGCGGCCTGCCCGCGGCGAACACATAGTGGCGCCCGAGGGTGTCGCAGAAGTCCCGGAAGGCCGACCGCCCTTCCTCGACCAGGAAGAGGAGCGGGCCGTAGAGCTGCTCCAGCTGGTTCTCCACATGGGTGAGCCTCGCCTCGGCCTGCCTTCGCCTCAGATCGGCCCGGGCGGACAGCGCGTGGTTTGCCATCCATCCGCCGACGGTGACCGTCGCAGCGATCAGTGCTGCCAGGAAGGTCGAATCCATGCCGTCAGATTCTGGGACACATCCCCACCACAGGTCCACCCGCAGGGAGAAGCATCCGAATCCGCCGCCCGAAGCACGCACGACAGTTGCTCCGGCCCCTCCTGGCAACCACCACGGCTCCCGACGCAAGGTCCGGGGCCTCTCACCTGTGTGCACTCGGCAGGATTCGAACCTGCAACCTTCTGATCCGTAGCTCTACAGAGAACGGTCAATGAAGGTCATACACGCCGCCGTGAGGTCTACGACGACTGCTGTTGGGCGCTGTCGGTTGCCGGGGTTGCTGTACTTCGCTGCTGTACCGCATCTCGGGGAGATCGAAGACCGTGTCCCTGGGCGCACAATCTCATCGACCTACGACAACACGTCCGTGGAGAGCCTTCCGACGCGGCCGGCCCGGGCGGCTGACGACGTGCCTCTTCCCGCCGACGAACGACGCCCTTGATCGATGGGTGTCCCGTGCCACTGGATCTTGACCGTTTGCCATCGGACTTTGACGGACGCGAGTCCGTGTCATCGGAGTTTGATCACCGCAGGTCAGCGACTCAGCGCATTGAAGGTGCGCTGAGTCGCTGACCTGCACTTATGTGCAGTTCCTCGTAAACGTGCAGGTCATAGCCTTGCGATCGTCATGCAGGCTGCTCGATTTGTGGGGACGGGGGGTCAGGAAGGCTTGACCGCCGAGACCTGGGTGGCGGTCACCTTGTTGTCGCACTCGGCCCACCACCCGTCGTTCAGGGCGACCTGGTGCTTCCCGGAGTGCGGCAGACCGATGACCATCGTCGGATACGCCTTCGGGGTCGCGCCCGACTCGCAGTAGCCGTCGCCCTCGCCCTGGACCTGGACGAAGGTCAGCTTCACCCACGCCTTGCCGTGCGGCCGGACCGTCACGGTGGTCGCCCTGCCGGTGGGGGTGACCTTGAGTGGGGTGTTGTGGGAGGGGGAGCCGTTGCCGGCGCCCGCGACCGTCGGGTGGCCCTTCAGGACGCACGTCCTCCCGGAGACGTTGGTGAACTTCACGACCGCTGCCCCGGTCCCGGTCCCGACAGGCGGGTGGGCGGCCTGCCAGGCGCTGACCTGGAGGGCGGAGGCCGAGCAGGCGGGCGGCGGGGTGGAGGTGGTGGTGCTCGCCGCCATGGCGGTGCCGGGCAGGATGCCGGTCACCGCCGCCGCGACGGCCGTGACCGCCGTCGTCGCCAGAGCCGCCCTGCGAATGCCGTTGCTGTGACGCATGCTGTCTTCCCCCTGAGTCGTCTCGTCCGCGGGTTTGGTCGTCGGTTGTTGCCCCGCGGTACGCGTGGTACGTGAGTGCAGAAGGGCGGGAGAGCGGCAGGGTTCCGTGCGGCGACCGCTTGTGACGGAACGGTGACGACAGGCTGCACCCGTGCAGATGGCCGTCAGGACAAACGGTCAAGATCCAGTGGCACGGGGCAATGGGCGGCACAGGCGCCCGGCGTCTTCGATGGACGAGAAAATCGAACACATGCTTGAATTTGGTCATGCGACCGTTCCCCGCCGACCTCGCCCAGGCACAGCAGGAGTGGAGCGCCACCTATCAGCAGCTCGCCCAGCGCCCCAGCCTTACCGAGCTGCGCCGACGCCTGCACCGACTGTCGACGCACGTGTACTTCCACCCCTACTGGCAGCACCAGCGGCCAAGCCCCGCAGCGTGGCAGGAGCTGCGCGACCTGGGACGGCTGGACCGGGACCGGACTTGAGAGGCTTCATCGCCAGACTCATCTGCGGCTTCACAGCGACGAGTGCTGTCCGCCGGACACTGAGGGTCCTCGAATGACGCGCTGGAGTGCGGGACCGTACACCCCGGATGATCCTGAAGGCATGTCCGGACCCATACGCGTGATCGTCCATCCACCCTCACCTACCGGTGGCCGGCGCGTGCGCGTGGACGGCGAAATCCTCGGCCTGGCCCACAACCTTGTCGACCTGGCCGAGTTCCTCCGCCGAGCCGGCCTGGAGATCGACGCAGCCGACGTCGCGGGTGCGCCGTGGATCGACTGGCGCGGAGTGGGACCGGACCACTGGGACCCTGAGACAACCAGCTGACGCCCGGCCTGCCTGGCCACTCCGAGACCGCTTCGGGCCAACACGCTTTCCAACTGTGTTGCTGACGCGCGAGGTCGCGCACAGGCCCGTTCACCTGCGTTCATGAGCGTCTAGTCCTTCACTCACCGTTGGCCCCCGTCTCCCCTTGAACGACGGTGAACCGTGCTGAACGAGACGGAAATTGAGACGGGCGTCCGGTCCGCTGCTGCACCTTGCAAGCACAGGAGCATGATCACCTTGGCGGTGCTTCACCGCAGGAAATCACTGTTTGTCCTACACCGGCTGGCTGCGGGTACCACGATGCACGCACCACCGTGCGAGGGCACCTATGACCACCACCCTTGCCAAAGGCGGCAACGCTGTTTTGCCCGCGGCGGTCTGCCGCGTCACCCTCACCTCGCTCACTACAGGCATCGAGGTATCTGCCGTCTTGCTCGCGCAGGACGGCAAGGTGCGGAGTGATGACGATCTGGTCTTCTACAACCACTCGTCGCAGGACCGGATCGTATTGAACGGGCAGACGATCGTTGCGGATCTGACCGTGGTCCCTGCGACAGAGGAGGTGCGCGCGGCGCTGGGCAAGCTGTCCGAAGCGATGGGTGGTGTCAGCTGAAGCGGGGGCGCCGCTGCCGGATGTGCTCTGCGACAGCCCGCCGCGCCATATATCTGTCGCTCCATGGGATGGAACCCAGCGCCTTACAGGCAGGAGGCCGTAACCCCCCGAGAGTCGCCTCGTTGTACATGAACGACCTCCCCTCTCCCTTTTTAGGGACCGGTAGGTCGAAGCAGCTGCTGCGGAAGGCCTCTGGTCCCACAAGAAGGGACCAGAGGCCTTCCGCATGTCGTGGCGGGCTCAGGAACGGGACCCGCCCGCAGCTTCCAGGCGTCCGGGCGGGTCCCGCGTCGAAAGGCACGTGAGTGACTACCGACCGGCTCATCATCACCCTGCTCTGCGCGGCCTTCGTGGCGTACGTCGCCAAGGAGCACCCGACCGTGGTACCGGCATTGACCCTCGCGGCCGCCGTGGCTGCCGTCATCGTGGCGGTGATGCTCACGTAGCGGGGTCGTAGGAGGGCAACACGATCCTCAGACCGACCAGCAGCGGGCTCCACCCTGGGGCCCGTTGCTGTACTTCGCTGCTGCACGCCGCGAAAACGCAAGAGGCCCCGCATCTCTGCGGGGCCTCTCACCTGTGTGCACTCGGCAGGATTCGAACCTGCAACCTTCTGATCCGTAGGATCGGGCAAGCAGTCCGAGGGAAGCTTGGTCTTCGCCGGAACTGATTGCCGACCGTTGTGATCAACAGCCCACGTGTGCCGTGGTTGCCGTCAGCGTTGGCGTCCGCAGCCACCGGTCACCGGACACTGGCCGTCCGCGGGCCGGGGGTGGATCAGCGGCGGCCGCCATGGTGGTCGCCACGGTGCTCGCCACCGCGGTGGTCGCCGCCACGGTGGTCGCCACCGCGGTGGTGGTGGTCGCCCCAGGAGAAGTCGTCGACGAAGCGGCCGTGGTCGTTGCGCAGGGTCACCGTGTCGGAGTCGTTGTCCAAGAACTCGTGGCGACGGTCCTGGAACAGGTTGCTACCCCTGTCACGGCCCTCGCCGGTACGGACGCGGACAGTGGCCCCTCCGTCCAGACGGTAGTGGTGGAAGGTGTAGGTGTGGCCGTCCTCGTCGGCCAGCGTCCACCCGTCCAGATTCACGCCGTGGCGGCTGTTGTTGGTGACCTCCGCCCACTCCTTGTTCAGGGAGCGGGCCGAGTCGTCGTAGCGGCCCGGGGCGTTGTACTGGACGCCGCTGATCTCCACGTTCGCCCGGTGCGGACGGCCGTCGGCCGCGGACGCCGGCAGCGTCACCGCCCCGGCCAGAGCGCCGGCTGCGAGCGCGACGACGGCCAGACTGCGGACGGTTACGATCTTGGAAACAGGCACAGGTTCTCCCTGCTCGGTGCGCGCACAACCCCGCCTGCGGCCAGTCGACCAACGGGATGTGCGGTGTGCGGGTGGCGGCCGGTCGGCCACACATCCACAGCGTGGCCCCGATGTGCCGGTATCGCGGATGAGACGTGAACTACGTTAAGAATCGCCCACATCACCGTTACTCTCCCCTGTATCACCCATTTATCAACCGTATGCACCAGATTGACGCCCCGGCACGACGGCAGCCCGTACGCCCATTGGCCCTGGACATTCGCCACCCCCACCACGCCACCCCACCAACGCGCGTGACGCCACCCGAAAGTGAGTAACAAGGGCCCCCGCATGCCGACGCCTCAAGACAGGCCGACACAGCGGGCCGGAGGGCGGGGGCACGGCTCAGCTCCGGGGCCCCTGTTGGTTGATCGCACGGCGTCGCGGCACACCCGCCCGCCCCTTCACGCCGCGCCGACAACGCCGAACGCATCCATGCACACCCTGCGACCCACCTCGCACACACCGGCGGCCTTCGCCCACCCCTCACCCCGGGGCACTACCGTCAGGACAAAAGCCAGAGGCCCCGCGGATTCCTCCACAGGGCCTCTGATCTGCTGTGCACTCGGCAGGATTCGAACCTGCAACCTACTGATCCGTAGGGTCGGGCAACACTCGGTGCGGAGTGCCAACCGCCTCCTGCCCCGATCGCTCAGGTTTAGCGAGCATGCGCGTCTGTGTGCCGTCGTGCCGTCAGAGCTGCCGTCAAATCCCAACGGCGAGGCCAACATGATGACCTTCGGGCCCAGCTACCGCAGAAGTCACGCGAAGGCACACGCGCTCCGCGTGACCAACTGAGTTACAACCCTCTTCACAGGTTCAAGCCGGCTGCGCTCCGCTCCGCCGGGCGCGCTTCCCGGCTCCGCGCCGGGCGCCGCTCCTGCCTTCGGCCCGCTCCGCCCGCGCTGCGCCGACGCGCGCCCACGCGACGAGAGCCGGGACGTGAGTCGATCACCGTAGAGAGCGACCACCAGTCAGAACAGCCTCCGGCGGGGGCGCTCAGGCTCCGAGATGGCGGGGGCGCCGTTCGCGAGTGCCGGCGGCCAGTGGCGTGCGTGGGGTGCTCCCATCCCGTCTGCCATCGACCCAGGCAGAGCCGAGCAGACGCGGCCCCTGGCGTCCAGGTCGTTCGTACAGTGGCGCGCTCCACCTGGACGCCAGGAACCACGCCCGCTCCACGGTGTGTGGGCCGACGGCAGACGGGATGGGAGCTGGGGTGGATGGTGGGCTGAGGAGGGACGTGGGTGCGACTTGGCACGGGCTGTACCAGTGCTTTACGGCACGACCAGGCCGCAGGTCACGCCCGTGCAGTAGCCTCCGTGCGGAGGGGTGCCATGTCTGCATGGATCATGTTGGGCTCCGGCTGCTTTGTCGTAGTCTTGGGCGTGTTGACCTTGACCGGCAGCCGAGGAATCGCAGAGTACGCGCCGTGCCTAGGGCTGGTTGGGGTCGGATAGCGATGGGTGGCGGTTTCGTCCTGGACGGCGGAGCTAAACTTCTCGGTTTCTATTCCGGAGCGGGGATGGTTGTTTCCACCATTGCCCTCGGGGTCATCGTGCTTGGTGCGGTGCTTCAGCTCCGGGCTGGAATGTTCGCCAAGGCTCGTCATGCTGGCGACGTAGATTGAGCAGTGCCCTTACTCACCGGCCAGGCGACCGTCAGGTGAGCCACTGATGTCTGACACCGGCGGCTGACACCAACATCCGCGAACACGGTCGGATTCCGGCGTACTCCAGCGGCCGGCGTCGAGCCGCTTTCCCAGCGAAGTGCAGGGTGCGGAAAGCGCCGTGACCGACCTGATAAGGATGAGGGCAGACCTCAAAGCCCTGGCCCAGTACGGACGCCGTCCTCACTGTCGGCCAGTGCCCGTCGCCTTGACTCGGCCATTGAGACTCCGCCGACCTAGTGGTGCTGAGCACTCAAATCCTGCGGCGTTCGTTCAGGTCCCGAAGAAGATCAGGTGAATCGGCTACAGCAGCTCGGGCGTCGGCCACGGCCCTTTTGAGACGTGCCCTCCAGAAAAGTCGCGAGCGCCGTGGATGCCAAAGTGCGAGATAGACGACCTCAGTCGCCGCGTCCAAGCCACGGACATACCGGGTTGCAAAACCTCCGCCATACTCCGGATCTGGGTCCTGCTCATAGCTGCGACGACTCGCCAAGTAGAAGGCCACCCGCGTCTGCGCGTACCACTCGGACACATGGTGTGGTACCCCGGCGATCATGGCGGCTGACTCAAAAGTATGAACCGCCCCGCGTAGTCGGCGCCATTCTTCCGGGCCTCCCGAGGACCAAACCGCTTCTTCTAGAGCCGTCATTGCAATGCGAGCAGCGGCACGGGCCTTACGGCGCTCCGGTGCAGCGCTGACGTACTGGGTAACGACTGCACCCACGCTGCCCGCCCCGAGGAGCTGAAGCAACCCCACAAGATCCGCCATGGAAGGACCGTACAGCGGCCCGTCACCCACCTGTGGCGCTTCGACACACCAAGCCTGACACGGAAATGCGCGAGGCCTCGTCGCGGAGCAGCCTGGTAGTGGGGACAGCCGTAAGGAGGCTCCGATGGCGTATCACGAGGAACGCCCCTGGCGCGAGACGCACCGAACCCATCGAGCACGGCCCAGAGCTGCGCTCGGTGGGGTATTGGCGTTGGGAATCGTGATCGCGTTGGCCCTGATCGAGCTTCGGGCAGCAGTGATCTTCGTAGGTCTGACCGTAGTCACGATCTTGGTCTTGCTGATCGGCAAGTGGGTCGGAAATCACGACCGAGAGGGGTGACAGGGCCTGGTCCGTGCCAGACGCGTGCCAGATCGTGCGGGGAACCACAGGGAACACCAGGGAGTCAACGAACTGCCCACCAAGCGTCGACTCGCTCCCGCCGCAGCTCAGCTGCACTGGCACGCTCAGAGAACCCAAGCTTCCCAAGCTGAGCGTTCTTCGAACCGTCCCGGCCACCACGTTCGAGACTTCTCCCATGGGCGCTCGGACGCTCCCAGAGGGTAAGTCTTCCGCAGGGTATCTCGTCAGTGTGACGCAAAAAGAGCTGAACTTACGCCATCCTCTGGGACGGTCTGAGATCCTGGAGACCGATCGAGAGGGGCCGCAGGTATGGAGTGGAAGACCCACGGTGAGCGACAGATCTACACCAACCCTTGGGTGAATCTGTGTCTGGTCGACGTCCAGCAGCCTGACGGGCGCAGGTGGGAGTACCACGTGGTGCGCCTCCGGCACCTGGCCGTGGCCGCCGTGGTGAACGACCGCCAAGAGGTCCTGATGATGTGGCGCCACCGCTTCATCACGGAGTCGTGGGCCTGGGAGTTGCCCATGGGCCTGGTCGAGGAGGGCGAGACCCCGGAAGAGGCGGCGGCCCGCGAGGTTCTGGAGGAGACGGGCTGGCGTCCTGGCCCCATCAAGCCTCTGATCTACGCCGAGCCGGCCAACGGAATCACGGACTCACAGCACCACGTCTTCCGTGCAGACGGGGCGACTTACGAAGGTCCGCCCACGGAGAAGAACGAGTCCGATCGCATCGAGTGGATTCCGCTCTCGGAGGTGCGCGGCATGATCGACCGCCGGGAGATCGTGAGCAGTGGATCGCTCGTCGGCCTCCTGTACCTGCTCATGGATGAAGCGATCCGCTGACCGGTGGAAGAAGGGCCCGTAGCCTCGCCTCGAAGGCCAGCGCTACGGGCTCTTGCCTGTGCGGGCCAACTGGTCGTAGAACTCCCTGAGATGGCCGGACACTCGCTCGGAGGCCACTGTTGATGCGGACTCCAGAGCTTGCGTGGCGGTGTGGCACGACTGATCAAGCTTGCCGTGGTCCAACTGCGTGCGAGCCAGCCAGAACGTGTGAAACGCACGACCGCGCTGGTTGGTACGGTCCTCTCGCCGCAGAGCATCCGCGATCAATGGTTCGGCGGTCGCTGCCTCTCCCAGTCACCCGTGGGCGATGCCGGTGTCCACGATGAGCTTCGGCTCGTCGAAATCGAGGAGCCCGACTGATGGCCAAGCGTCGCGCCAACGGCGAAGGAACGATCACCAAGCGTGCAGACGGCCGCTACCAGGCCGCCGCCTACGTCTACCGCCCCGACGGGACCAGAACCCGCAAGTTCGTCTACGGCAAGACCCGGGAGGAAGTGGCCGACAAACTCACGGAGTTGCAGGAGAAGACCAGGCAAGGCATCCCCGCCGCGTCGTCCACGATGGCGTTCGGTGACTTCCTGACCTACTGGCTGGCCGCCATCGCACCGGAACGGCTCAAGCCCGCGACGCTGAACAGCTATGAGGGTTTGACCCGCCTGTACATCCGGCCGGCACTCGGCACAAAGAAGCTGAATCGGCTGTCCCCGGCAGACATCCGCCGGTTCCTCACGGAGTTCAAGGCTGCCTGCCTGTGCTGCCTGCGCGGCGCGGACAAGGAGCGGCCCGAGGAGAAGCGCTCTTGCTGCGCCGTCGGTCGCTGCTGCAAGCGCAGGCCTTCGGCACGCACCGTCCAGTACATCCACGCCGTGCTCCGGTCCGCCCTACAGCAGGCGATACGAGAGGAACTGATCGCTCGAAACGTCGCGCGGATCGTCGAAACGCCCACCGTCACGCGCAAGGAAGTGCGTCCGCTGAACGCCGCCGAAGCCCGCCTGTTGCTCAAGACCGCCCGGCCCCACCGCCTCTACGCCCTGTGGCTGCTGCTTGTGTCGACCGGCCTGCGCCGGGGTGAGGCTCTCGCGCTCACCTGGTCGGACATCGACCTCGCGAACGGCCAGCTCCGTGTCCGCCGGAACGTGCAGCGCATCCGGCGAGAGCTGATCTTCGGCACTCCCAAGACCACACGATCTATGCGCACGATCCCCCTCCCGAAGCACTGCGTACGGGCGCTCACGCAGCATCGTGAGCAGCAAGAGCGGGAACGTCTGGTCGCGGGCGAGAAGTAGCAACCCACATCAGGTCAGCCGGACGGCCTGATCTTCACCACGGTGACCGGTGGCGTCACAGACCCCCGGGGCTTGAACCGGATGCTGACCATCTTGTGCAGGGACGCGCACGTGCACCGCGTTCGGGTGCACGACCTCCGGCACACCTGCGCCTCGGTCCTGCTCGCCCAAGGTGTCGACGCTCGCACGATCATGGAGACGCTGGGGCACAGCACGATCACGATGACGCTGGACACCTACGCGCACGTGATGGACACGACGCTGAGGGCAGCCGCTGAGCGGATGGACGACGCGCTCAACCTCGATGAGCCCGACGAGGAATCGGAGGGCGAGGCGAAGCCGGACAACGAGGGCTGAGCACCGTTTCCGACCGCGTTGATGTCACCCGCTGATGTCAAAGGCCCCGTCCGGCGAACCGGCGGGGCCTCTCACCTGTGTGCACTCGGCAGGATTCGAACCTGCAACCTTCTGATCCGTAGTCAGATGCTCTATCCGTTAAGCTACGAGTGCTTGTTTTGTTTTTGTCTTGCTTGTCTCGGTCCCGGTTCTTTCGACCCGCTCGCGGCGACAGGAAGAACATTACATGACTGCCGCCGCCATGTGAAATCCGTTTGCCGCACCCCTTGTGAGCTGCGAAAACGAGCCCTGGGAGGGTCTTGGCGGGCGAGGGGTCCCGTACGCGCCGAAGCCCCGGTCCAGGGGGACCGGGGCTTCGGATCTTGGTGCGGAGGCGGAGGGATTTGAACCCTCGATGGGATTGAAGTCCCAAACCGCATTAGCAGTGCGGCGCCATAGACCGGACTAGGCGACGCCTCCAGCACAACCCCCCGCGCGAGCGCGAGTGGTGCGTGCAGATGATGACACAGCCGAGCGGCCTGTCACCAATCGCCTCCCACGGTACTAGGCGGGCGGGCCGCAGAGCAAAGCCCATTCCGTCGGGCGCGGGCGCGCAACCGCGAGAAGCGTGTGGCGTTAGTCAGGTCATGTTGCCTCGTCACGCGATGCCGCGCCCCGCCCTCTCCCGCTTCCCCCGTCTCCCCGGTCTCCTCCTCGCCGCCGGAGCCGCCACCGCCGCGTCCCTCGCCGCGCTGGCCGCCGTACCGGCCACCGCGTACGCCGAGCCGCTCCCGCTGAACCTGCCGTCCCTGATGCCTCCGCCTCCCCCTGGCGAGGACACCGGCGGTCTCGGTGAGCACGGGGCCCCCGGACGTGGCGCGGACCACCTGACCGTGACCGTGCACGACGCGGGCGCGGGCGCGGACGGCACGTACGAGGTGCTGTGCCATCCCGGCGCAGGCAGTCACCCCGACCCGGGAGCGGCCTGCAGCACGCTCGACCGGAGAACCACCTGGGGCAAGGACCCCTTCGCGCCCGTGGCGGAGGGGACGATGTGCACGATGCAGTACGGCGGACCGGCCACCGCGCATGTGACGGGGACCTGGGCCGGCCGCCCGGTCGACGCCAGGTTCGACCGTGGCAACGGATGCGAGATCGGTCGGTGGAACGCTCTCGTGCCTCTGCTCCCCGACATTCGCTGACCTTCTTCCCCTCCATGAGGACCCCGAGGGGAGTCGAGGGGAGTCGAGGGGAGTCAAGGAAAGCTGAGGAGAGTCCGCGTGGAGGCCGAGTGGAGTCCCAGGAGAACTCGAAGGGAGTCACCTCGGGAGTCCCGTACGGAGTCACCTGGGGGTTTCTTCCGGGGGTTTCCTCAGGTGGGATGCGCGGGCACAGGTTCTTCGTGTCTTCTGCGTGTCATCTGCGTGCGACCTCCCTCTCATCCGGGGCCGCCGACGCAACCTCTGCCCGTAGACTCCCTCGCGTGACACGCTGCGGGCCGGTTGGCAAGATGGCATCCGCGGTCGGCAAGGTGCGGTAACAGGGAGGAAGCGTCTCGTGAGCAGCAGGCCATCCCGAGGCGCTGCTCGCCTCGCAGCCATACTGGACGCGCTGCCCGATGCGTTGGTGCTGGTCAACGCCAATGGGACCGTCGTCAACGCGAACACCATCGCCCTGGAGGCCTTCGAGGCCCCGGGGACGGCTCTGGTGGGGCGCGGACTGCTCGATCTGCTGCCCGAGTTCGACTCGCGGCTCATCCCCGGCTCCATGCGGCGCCCCGAGACGATCGACCAGAGCGGGCGGACCAAGCCGACCCGGATGATCGCGCGGCGGACCGACGGCGTCGAGTTCCCCGTCGAGGTCACCAGCGCCAATCTGGAGAACGGCCAGCAGGCCTACGACAGCTACGGCCCCACCCCTGACGAGCTGCTCATGCTCGTCGTACGCGACCTGTCGGGCACCGTCGACACCGAGGCCGAACTCGCGCGCTCGCAGCGGCAGACCGAGATGATCCTGCGCGCGGCGGCCGAGGGCGTCGTGGGCACGGACACTGAAGGCCGGGTCGTCCTCGTCAATCCCGCCGCCGCGCAGATACTGGGCTACCGGGCCAGCGACCTCGGCGGCCAGGACCTCCACTCGCTCATCCTGCACTCGCGGTCCGACGGCGAACCCTTCTCGTACGAGGAGTCGCCGCTCGCCGACACCCTGCGCTCCGGGCGCAAGCACCGGGTGCGCGGGCAGGTGTTGTGGTCCAAGTCCGGAGCGACGGTGGCGGTCGATCTGACCACGGCGCCGGTGCGCGACGGGGACCAGCTCGTCGGCGCGGTCATGACGTTCACCGACCGGCGGCCGTACGACACCCTCGCCGAGGAGAAGGACGCCGAGGCCAAGCGGCACACGGAGGAACTCACCCGGGTCGCCGCCGAGCACGAGGAGCAGCTCAAGGAGCTCCGCGAGCGGCACGCGGCCGAGCTCGCCGAGCTGCGCGAGCAGCACGAGGAGGAACTCGCGGCGGGCGACGAGCGGTACGCGGCGCTCGGCGAGCGCGAGAAGGACCGCTACGAAGCACTGACCGCCCGGCACGACCAGCTGCTCGCCGTGCTCGGCCAGTCCCTGCGCGGCCCGCTCGACCAGCTGCGCGGCGAACTGTCGAAGCTCGCCGCAGACGACGCCGGACAGCTGTGGCCCGAGGCCAACCAGGTGCTCCACCACCTCGCCGCCGGCTACTCCCGCATCACCACGCTCGTCGACAACGTCCTGGGCTACCAGCTCCTCGACTCCGGCGACGTCGACGTCGTCCGTACGGCGGTGATGCTCGACGCGGTCGTCGCTGCCGGTGTCGACGGAGCCGTGGAACTGATCGGGCCCGGGCGGGTCCAGTTCGCCGTGCACGCGCCGCCCATAGAGGCCGAGGTCGACCCCGCGCTGCTCGCGAGGGCGCTCGCGCACCTCATCGCCGATGTCGCCGGTGTCGATGCGACGGGCAACGCGCCCGTCTCGGCGGGCGGTTACATGGACAACACGGTCGTGGTCGCCGCCGCACAGCGCGGTGAGGTCGTACGGATCGAGGTGCGCGGGCCGTACGCCGGGGGAGACCCGGTGCACGAGCCGATCGTGCGCGGGATCGTGCGGGCCCACGGCGGTGTGCTGCAGACGCACGAGGTGCCGGGGATGAGCGGCAGCGCGTTCGTGCTCGAAGTGCCGCTCGGCGGCGGCGCCGGGGCCATGACTCCGCCGCAGGCGCCCGTCGCGTTGTCCGAGGCGACCGGCGCGGGAGACGGCGCGGTGGCTACCGGTGCCGAGATCGCCGTTCCCGAGCAGGCCTCGCACCAGGGGGGCGGGCGGCGGCGTGCGCGGCGGTCCTCCGTGGACGCGTTCCTGGAGAGCGAGGTCGGCTCCGCCGCTCCTGCGCCCGGTGACGCGGCTGTCGAGACCGGTGCCGCCGCACCCACGGGGCGTCGTCGGCGGCGGGCTGCGAACGCGGCCGCGACCGGCGAAGTGTCGGTTCCGGCACAGGCGTCGGGGATCGAAGACGCCGAGGACACCGAGGACGGCGACGCCTCGGGCGGGGCCGGTCCTTCCGGTGGTTCCGGTGGTTCCGGTCCGTCCGGTGGTTTCGGGGGGCCCGGCGGTGCCGGGGGTCCTGGTTCCGGTGGTCATGGGCGTCGGCGTGGGCAGCCCAACCCTGCCGAGATCGCTGCCACTGCCGCTGCCATTGCTGTCGTCGACGGTGTGAGCGAGGGCGCGGTCGTGACCGCGGCCGAGTCTGCCGCGGGGACCGCCGCCGTGGGTACGGGGCTGGGCGGGACAGTTCCTCCGCAGGGGGTGCCCGCCCCCTCCGGGCGACGCGCGCGCCGCGACACCGAGCAGCACGCCCTGCCGCCCGCGCTGCCCGCGGCGCCGGTTTCGAGCCCCGGGGCCCAGGGTGGGGCGGAGGTAGCCGTTGCAGGCGGCGGAACGGAGCCCACCGGGCGGCGTCGACGTGCGCTGGCCGCAGCGGCGGAGCGTGCCGCCACACAGGAGGCGGGCGCCCGCACGGTGTTCGCGCTCCCGCCGGCCGACGCGGACCGCTCACCCGAGTACGTCCAGGCCCAGGCGCTCGCCCAGGCACAGGCGCAGGCCCAGAGCCAGCGGCAGGAGCAGGCCTCGGCTCAGGCTTCCGACCACGACCCGTCCGGTCACGGTCACGGTCACGGTCACGTCCAGAGCTACGGCCAGGTCGACGACGGCCGTCACGACGCGATGCTGCACGACCCCGCCGACGACCACACTCCGCCCCAGTCGCATCCCGTTCCCACACCGACAGGACGCCGCCGCGCCCACCAGGCTCCGGTTCAGCCCGCTATGACGGGAACCCCGCCGCAGGGGATCCCGTCGCAAGGAATCCCTTCGCAGGGAATCCCGACAGCAGGCGCTCCGGGTGCAGCCGTTCCGGTGGCAGGCGTTCCCGCTCAGGGAACCCCGGCGGGCGGGACCGCCATGCCCTGGCCGCACCCGGTCGCCGAGGACACGTCCGGCACCGGCGTCGCCCCGCAGGCTGCGGCTCCCGTACCGCCCACGGCACCCGTACCGCCCGCGGCACCTGCGCAGCCGGCCACCCCGGCCTCCGGCACTCCGCTCCCGCCCGAGAGCGCCGCGCCTGCGCGGACCGCCCAACCGCTGCCCGCCGAGGCCGCCGCCCCGGTCGACCCCAACTCGACCCAGGGGCGCGCGATCAGTGTGCGGACGCTCGGCCAGGGCGTACCGTTCGGCCGCCAGTCCGCGTCACCCCAACTCCCCTCCCCACAGCCGCAACCGCAACCGCAGCCGTCAGCGCCGGCGCCGGCGCAGGGCCAGGCTCCGAGACAGGCGCAGCCGCAGACTCCGGCGCAGCCGGTCTCCACGTCCGCGACCCCCACGCCTCCCCCGCACCAGACCAACGGCTCCGGTCGCCGCCGCAAGCTCGGCACGCCCCCCGAGCCCGCCGTCGAGCGCCCCGAGACGGCGCCCCGCCCGCATCCGCAGGCCGGGCAGCCTGCCGGCGCTTCCGCGGCCGCGCCCCAGCCGCTGCTGGCCGGACCCACCGACGGCGCCGGACGGTCGTACGCCATAGGAGCACCGGACGAGAACGCCGACGAGGGGCCCGAGCCGCTCGACGGGCCCGGCGGTGCCGTCGAGGTCGCCGACCGGCCGCTGCCCCAGCCGATGGACGACGAGCTGCCCCCGGAGCCGCTGGACAACCCGAGGCGGCTGCTCGTGTGGCCGGCGCCTGATGTCACCACCCAGCAGGCGCTGAGCGACCGCGGCTACCGGCCCGTCATCGTGCATTCGCGCGAGGAAGTCGACGCGCAGATCGCCGCGTTCCCGGCCGCGCTGTTCGTGGACCCGCTGACCGGTCCGATCACGCGTACGGCGCTCCAGTCGCTGCGTCAGGCCGCGGTCGCCGCCGAGGTGCCCGTGCTCGTGACGGCAGGACTCGGTCAGGCGACGCGCGAGGCGGCGTACGGCGCCGATCCCGCTGTACTCCTGAAGGCCCTGGCTCCTCGGGACTCCGAGCAGCATCCGCCGCGCGTCCTGCTCATCGAGGAACACGCGGAGATCGCGCTTGCGCTCACCTCGACGCTGGAGCGGCGCGGTATGCAGGTCGCGCGGGCCGCTTCGGATGCGGACGCGGTCACGCTGGCCGCGCAGATGCGGCCGAACCTGGTGGTGATGGACCTGATGCAGGTACGCCGTCGCCGTGCCGGAATCGTCGACTGGCTGCGCGCGAACGGGCAGTTGAACCGCACCCCGCTCGTCGTCTACACCGCCGCCGTCGACCAGGCCGAACTCCCGCGGCTCGCCTCGGGGGAGACCGTCCTCTTCCTCGCGGAACGCTCCACGAGCAACGAGGTGCAGGAGCGGATCGTGGACCTCCTGGCGAGGATCGGCACGAACTGACGCCGCTGATACGACGGTTGGGGCACTGTTTCACGTGAAACAGTGCCCCAACCTTCGTACTGGCCCAAAGGCCTCTCAGATCTGCGTGACGTCCAGCTCGCCCTCGGCATACCGCCTGCGCAGCACCTTCTTGTCGAACTTGCCGACGCTCGTCTTCGGCACCGCCTCGATGATCGTCCAGCGCTCGGGCAGCTGCCACTTGGCGATGCCGCCCTCGCTAGCGAGGAAGCCGCGCAGGGACTCGAAGTCGGCGGTGGAGCCTTCCCTCAACACAACGGTGGCGAGCGGGCGTTCGCCCCACTTGTCGTCGGGAACGGCCACGACGGCCGCCTCGGTGACGTCGGGGTGGGACATGAGGGCGTTCTCCAGGTCGACTGAGGAGATCCACTCACCACCCGACTTGATGACGTCCTTGGCACGGTCGGTGAGGGTCAGGAAGCCGTAGGCGCTGATGGTGCCGACGTCGCCGGTCTTGAGCCAGCCGTCCTCGCTGAACTTGTCGGCGGGGCGCAGCGGTTCGGCGTCCGGGCCGTTGTAGTACGCGCCCGCGATCCAGGGGCCGCGCACCTCCAGCTCGCCCGCGGACTCGCCGTCCCAGGGGATCCGTTCGCCGCCGGGGCCGGAGAGACGGGCCTCGACGCCGGCCGGGAAGCGGCCCTGTGTGAGGCGGAACGCCAACTCCTCGTCCGTACCGACCGCGTGGGCCGGCGGACGCGCCACCGTGCCGAGCGGGGAGGTCTCCGTCATGCCCCAGGCGTGACAGACGCGCATGCCCAGCTCGTCGAAGGCCTCCATGAGGGACGGCGGGCAGGCCGAGCCGCCGATGGTGACCTGCGTGAGGGAGGCGACGTCACGCGGCTTGGCGTGCAGTTCGGCGAGCAGGCCCTGCCAGATGGTGGGGACGGCGGCAGCGTGCGTCGGGCGCTCGCTCTCGATCATCTCGGCGAGCGGGGCGGGCTGCAGGAAGCGGTCCGGCATCAGGAGGTTGACGCCCGTCATGAACGTGGCGTGCGGCAGACCCCAGGCGTTGACGTGGAACTGGGGGACCACTACGAGCGAGGTGTCCTGGTCGGTCAGGCCCATCGACTGCGTCATGTTGACCTGCATGGAGTGCAGGTAGATGGAGCGGTGGGAGTAGACGACGCCCTTGGGGTCGCCGGTGGTGCCGGAGGTGTAACACATGGACGCGGCGGTGCGCTCGTCCAGCTCCGGCCAGTCGTACGTCGTCGGTTTGCCAGCGATCAGCTCGTCGTACTCGTGCACCTGCGCGCTCGCCGCAGCGAGCGGCGACCGGTCGCCGGGGCCCGAGACGACGATGTGCTCGACCGTCGGCAGCTGGGGGAGGAGCGGCGCGAGCAACGGAATCAGCGAACCGTTGACGATGATCACGCGGTCGGCTGCATGGTTCACGATGAAGACGAGCTGCTCTGCGGGCAGACGCAGGTTGAGCGTGTGCAGCACCGCACCCATGGAGGGGATCGCGAAGTAGGCCTCGACGTGCTCGGCGTTGTTCCACATCAGGGTTGCGGCGCGGTCGGCGTCACGGATGCCGAGGTCGTCGCGCAGGGCGTGGGCGAGCTGAGCCGCCCGGGTACCGATCGCGGCATACGAGCGCCGCTGCGGGGCGCCCTCACCGGTCCAGGTGATCACCTGCGAAGTGCCGTGGACGGTCGACCCGTGGGTCAGGATCCTCGAGACCAGCAGCGGTACGTCCTGCATCGTGCTCAGCACGGCGTCCTCCCGGGGCGACATTGCCTACGCGGTAGTAAGGGTTGCGCTGATTCTGCTCACATACCGCGCGGTATGTCACTAGTTCCGGGCGATCGATCACGTCACGTGTTGGCTTCGTAACGCCTCTACCAGCAGTAACACCGGCAACAGGCAGCGATCCCGGAGGCTGCGGGTGCCGCGGCTCCTAGCGGACCGGGCTCAGCTCGGGGTCCTCGCGCAGCTTGCCGAGTGCTCGCGACACCGCGGACTTGACCGTGCCGACGGAGACGCCGAGCACTTCGGCCGTCTGTACCTCGCTCAGGTCCTCGTAGTACCGCAGCACCACCATCGCCCGCTGCCGCGCGGGCAGTTTCATGATCGCGCGCCACATCGCATCGTGCAGCGCCTGCTGCTCGGCGGGGTCGCCGGCGGGCAGCCCCTCGGGCTCCGGCAGCTCCTCGCACGCGAACTCGTCGACCTTGCGCTTGCGCCACTGCGACGTCCGCGTGTTCAGCAGGGCCCGCCGGACATAGCCGTCGAGCGCCCGGTGGTCCTCGATCCGGTCCCAGGCAACATAGGTCTTGGTGAGCGCCGTCTGCAGCAGGTCCTCCGCGTCGCACGGGTTCGCGGTCAGCGACCTGGCGGTACGCAGCAGCACCGGCTGCCGTGCCTTCACGTACGACGCGAACGACGGGTACGCCGGGTGAGACGCCATCGCATGGGTCCCCGCCCTTCGTGTGGCGGCGTTCGAAGCGCTGGTGCAGACGGGTGTGGTCATGGCTCCACGCTAGAAGTGACCCCCGTTCCTGCGGATCGGCCGCAGGTCCCGAAGCGGTGTCCGCCTCAGGTTGTACGAGGGGGGCTGACCCCACCTCCTGAAGGTGGATGAGCAGCCCCGGCCCTCTGAGGGTTCACCCCTGAGAGACGACTTCCGCCGCAGTACCCCGGTCCCCTGTCCGCACGCCCCTGGCATGCACCACTCAGCCGTCCGCCCCCAGGACCAGCCCTGAGGTGGGGACCCCGGTCCCGGCGGTGACCAGGGTGCGGTGGGCTCCCGGTATCTGGTTCACCGACGTGCCACGCAGTTGCCGTACCGCCTCCGCGATCCCGTTCATCCCGTGCAGATAGGCCTCCCCGAGCTGTCCGCCGTGGGTGTTGAGCGGCAGCCGCTCCTCGGCGACGAAGTCCGCGGCCTCCCCCGGCTTGCAGAACCCGAACTCCTCCAGCTGCATCAGCACGAACGGCGTGAAGTGGTCGTAGAGGATCGCCACGTCGATGTCCGCCGGGGTCAGCCCGGCTGTCCGCCACAGTTGGCGGGCCACCACACCCATCTCCGGGAGCCCGGTCAGGTCGTCCCGGTAGTAGCTCGTCATCTGCTCCTGGGCGCGGCCCGCACCCTGCGCGGCCGCGGCGATCACCGCGGGCGGACGCGGCAGCTCTCGGGCCCGCTCCACGGACGTCACGACCAGCGCCTGCCCGCCGTCGGTCTCCTGGCAGCAGTCCAGCAGCCGCAACGGCTCGACGATCCACCGCGAGGCGGCGTGCTCGGCGAGCGTGATCGGTCTGCCGTGGAAGTACGCCGCGGGGTTCGTCGCCGCGTACTTCCGGTCCACCACGGCGACGTGCCCGAACGCCTCGGGCGTCAGACCGTATGTGTGCAGATACCGCTGGGCCGCCATCGCCACCCAGGACGCGGGTGTCAGCAGCCCGAACGGCAGCGACCAGCCGAGCGCCGCGCCCTCGGCCGACGGCTCGCGCTGCTGCATCCCGGAGCCGAACCTGCGTCCCGACCGCTCGTTGAACGCCCGATAGCAGACCACCACCTCGGCCACCCCGCTCGCCACCGCAAGCGCCGCCTGCTGCACGGTCGCGCAGGCCGCCCCGCCGCCGTAGTGGACCCGCGAGAAGAAGGACAGCTCCCCGATTCCGGCCGCCTGGGCGACGGTGATCTCCGGGCTGGTGTCCATCGTGAATGTCACCATGCCGTCCACATCGGCCGGCGTCAGCCCGGCGTCGTCGAGCGCGGCCCGCACCGCCTCCACGGCGAGCCGCAGCTCACTGCGCCCCGAGTCCTTGGAGAACTCGGTGGCCCCGATCCCGACGATCGCCGCACGCCCGCCGAGGCTGTCCCGCGTCCGTACGCTCACAGCCCGCCTCCCGAAGCGCCGGGGGTCGCACCCGCACCCGGGTCGGAGGCGCGCACCGCGCCCGCACCCGGATGGGCCTCAGGGACAGTGACCGTCACCGTGCCCGTGACATGTCTGCCGATGCCGTTCGCTCCGACCACCCTGACCGTCGCCGTGTCGCCCTTGACCTCCTCGACCGTGCCCTTCAACACCATCGTGTCTCCCGGATAGTTGGGCGCCCCGAGCCGGATGGCCACCTTCCGCAGTACGGCGGCCGACCCGAAGTGATCGGTGATGTACCGCCCGACCAGGCCGTTCGTGGTCAGGATGTTCATGAAGATGTCCGGTGCTCCCTTCTGACGTGCCAGCTCCGCGTCGTGGTGCACGTCCTGGTAGTCGCGGGACGCGATCGCCCCGGCGACGATCAGCGTGCGTGTGATCTCGATCTCCAGCGGCGGCAGCTCCTCACCGGCCCTCATGCCTCTCCCTCCCCATGCGCGATCAACTCCCCCAGTTCCTGGAGCACTTCGCTCCCACATCCCAGATACGCGTCCAGTTGCCGCCCCCACAGGAAGTGCCGGTGCACGGGGTGCTCCAGGTCGGCCCCCGTCCCACCGTGCAGATGCTGGCCCGCGTGCACGACGCGCTGCCCCGCCTCGGACGCCCACCAGGCAGCGGTCAGCGCGTGCGTGGCGTACGGCAGCCCCTCGTCGCGCCTCCAGGCCGCCTCGTACGCCGTCACCCGTATCGCCTCGGTGTCCATGTACGCGTCGGCTGCCCGGAGTTGAACGCCCTGCTTGGCCGCCAGAGGACGCCCGAACTGCTCGCGCGTGTTGGTGTGCTCCACCGCTCTCGCCAGCGATCCCGCGCACACCCCGGCCTGCAGCCCCGCGAAGGCGGTCCGGGCGGTGGCCAGCACGTCGTCGTAGACCGCGGACGGCCCGCTGCCACGGAGGCTCGCCCGGCCGGCCCGCTCGGCGGATGCCCCGTCGAGCCGCTCGGTTGACGCCCCGCCAAGCGGCTCGGCCGAGGTCCCGTCGAGCTTCAGCCGCCCCGCCGACCAGGGCGCCGTCGTCTCGACCGGTTCGCACGCCGCGTCGGCGGCTCCGACCAGCCACAACCTCTTCCGCTCATCGGCCACGAGGACGTGCGTGGCGTCCCGCAACCAGGGCACCACCGCAGCCGTACCGGTCAACTCGCTCTCCCCGTGCGCCCGTACGCCCCCGTGGTCGGGCAACGCCCCGCTCACCACGACCGTCCCGTCCCCGATCCCAGGCAGCAGCCGCTCCCGCTGCTCCGGCGAACCATGGGCCGACACGGCCAGCAACCCGTACACACAACTCACCGCGAACGGCACTTGCGCCGTGGTGCGCCCCTGCTCCTCCAGGAGGAGCACCAGTCCGAGGAGTCCCGTCTCCTCCACGGCCGTCACGAGCCCGGCCGCACAGAGCGCCTTCCACAGCTCGGCGTCGCTCCCGGTTCCTGCGGCGGCGAGCCGTTCGTGCGTGGAGAGGTCGCCGAAGATCCGCGCGGCCAGCTCACGGGCGGCCGCCTGCTCCTCCGTGGGCGTGAAGTCCATGTCAGCCTCCGTCCCCCTCCACGGCGTGGAAGACCGGAAGCTCCAACTCCTCGTCGTACCGACGGAATTCGAGCCGCACCGACATCCCGATCCGCACCTTGTCGTACGGCACACCCACCACGTTGCTCACGATCCGCACACTCTCGGCCAGCTCGACCAGGACGACCGCGTAGGGGCCGCCCGGCGAGTCAGCGGCATGGTCAGGCGCGGTGAAGTCCGACGCGGTGAAGGCGGGGAAGGGCGGATGGTGCATGACGACGTACGAGTACACTGTGCCGTCCCCGCTCGCCTCGACCGTGTCCCACTCCAGGCAGCCACATGCCTGGCACCCCGGCAGCCAGGGAAACCGCAGCGTGCCGCAGCCGTCGCACCGCTGGATCAGCAACTGGTGCCGCCCCACGCCCTCCCAGAACCCGGCGTTGTCCCGGTTGACCACCGGTCGGGGCCGCCGGCTCTTGAGGTCCTTCCGATCTTCGGTTGCTCTCCGGCCTTCGGCTTCTCTCCGATCTTCGGTTCCTCTTCGGCCCTCGGTTTCTCTCCGATCTTCGGTTCCTCTTCGGCCCTCGGTTTCTCTCCGGCCCTCGGTTTCTCTCCGGCCCTCGGTTTCTCTCCGGCCTTGGGGTACTTCCCGGCCTCGGGGTTCTCGCCGAGCCGGCTCGTACTTGAGGATCCGGAAGCGGTGGGTGCCCGCGAGCACGCCGTCGGCCCGGACGTCCATGCGCGTCGTGACGAAGTGCCCCGTCCCCAGTTTCGTCCTCTTGCGCTCGGAGACCGACTCGATGACCGCGTCGAAGGTGATCTCGTCGCCGGGCCGCAGCGGTCGCAGATACTCCTGCTCGCAGTCGGTGGCGACCACCGAGGTGTACCCGGCGGCGTCAAGGAGCCCGAGCAACTCCTCGTAGGCGTCCGTGCGGCTCCCGTGCCCCGCGAGCCCGCCCATCGTCCATGCCTGGAGCATGGTGGGCGGCGCTATGGCGTCCGGCCCCTCGTACGCCGGACTGGTGTCACCCATCGCCTCGCACCAGTGCCGGATCATCGGCTCGTTGACCGGGTCCTTGCCCACGCCCCCGACGGCGGCGGCCCGCCCTTCGAACGCCTTCAGCCGTACGACGAACCCGTCGTTCACCGCCGCCCCCTCGTCATCCCGAGCCGCATCGTCGCCACGATCTCCCGCTGCACCTCGCTCACCCCGCCCCCGAACGTGTTGATCTGCGCCGCCCTGTTCATCCGCTCCAGCTCGCCGTCCCCGAACACCCCCGGTGAACCGGAGCGGATCAATCCCGCCTCTCCGACAATTTCCCGACACATGCGATACGTCGCGACAGCCGATTCCGTTCCCGCGAATTTCACGCCGCTCGCGTCGCCGGGAGCCAGTCGGCCGGCGCCCACGTCTCCCACCAAACGCCAGCTGAGCAGGCGTGATGCCGCCAGCCGGGCATGCACCTCGGCCAGTCGGAACCGCACCCAAGGCTCATCGATCCGACGTCGGCCATTCACCGGATCGGGTGATCGCGACTCCTCCAGGGCTGACGCGTAGAACTCCTCGGCCTGCATGCCGATCGCGGCGAGAGCGACCCGTTCGTGGTTGAGCTGGTTGGTGATGAGCCCCCAGCCGCCGTTCTCCTCGCCGACGAGGTTCGAGGCCGGGACGCGGATCCCGTCGTAGTACGTCGCCGTCGTCGTCAGCCCGCCGACCGTCTCGATCGGTGTCCACGAGAAGCCGGGTGCGTCGGTGGGCACGAGGAGGATCGAGATGCCCCGGTGTTTGGGCGCGTCGGGGGCGGTGCGGCAGGCGAGCCAGATCCAGTCGGCGTTCTGGGCGTTGGAGGTGAAGATCTTCTGCCCGTCGATCAGCCAGTCCGCGCCGACCCGGGCGCCTTCGACCTGGCCGCCCTCGCCCCGGCCGCCCGTCACCCGGCCGCCGCCCTCCGCCCCTTCTCCGTCCCGCACGGCGCGTGTGCGCAGGGAGGCGAGGTCGGTGCCGGCCGAGGGCTCCGAGTACCCGATCGCGAAGACGAGGTCGCCGCTCAGGATGCGCGGCAGAAAGAAGTCCTTCTGTTCCTCGCTCCCGTACTTCATGAGCGTCGGCCCCACGGTGTTCAGCGTGACCATGGACACCGGCGCCCCGGCCCGGTACGCCTCGTCGAAGAAGACGAACTGCTCGTCCGTACCACGCCCTTGACCGCCGTACGCAACGGGCCAGCCGAGTCCGAGCAGCCCGTCGGCGCCGATCCGGCGCAGCAACGCGCGGCGGCGCCCGGAGTCGTCCGCGGCCGGGGGCCCGTCGGGCATCAACTCCCGGAAGTACGTACGAAGCTCGGCGCGCAGCCGCTGCTGGCGTTCGGTGGGGGCGAGGTACACGGCGGCGGCCCTCCCGGACCTCGTACCGACAAAGGTTCCTGACTGTCCGAGGTTTCTGACTGTCCGTCAGATTCTGTTGCCTGTCAAGGTCGGCGAACGGCCGCGCAGTCCACGCCCCGGACATGAGAAAACGCCTGCGCGACGGCACCGAAGTACCGCCGCGCAGGCGCGTCACACCCCCCGGAGAACCTCCCGGAGTACCCCCCGCACGGGAGCGTCAGGGCCGATGGGAGCGCATCGGCCCATGACTCACCAGAGGTTGGTGAAGTTCACGGCGATGTTCTCGTTCGCCTGGTTGATGGCCGTGAACGCGGAGCCGTTCACCTGAGCCGTGTTGCTCTGGTTCGAGGCTCCCGAGCCGACCGCCTGCTGCTGCGTGGTGGACGAGTTGCCGTTGTTGTCGTGCCCGACCCCGCTGCCGCTGATGGTGGCCACGCCCGCATTCGATCCGTCGTCCGCGAAGGCGCCGTTGTCTGCCGCCGCGACGCCCGTGAAGAGGGCGGCCGCGAGGGGCAGGGCCGCGACGGCGGCGAGGACGCGGGCGGTACGGATGCTTGCCATGTGAATTCCTCCAGAACCGGGTGTACGCCCCGGCGATGCACCGGGAGGTACGGAAGTACGGCTTGTTCCAAGGCAGTTGGCCGACCGCCTCGGTACTGATCACAACGTCGCGAGACCAGAATTGCCCACCGAATCCCCGGCGAACCACCCCGGAAGCACCCATTCCCCCTGAAGCGTGAGGACATATCGATAAACCCTCTTCGCGACGACAAATCCGCAGCTCAGGCGTGAGCAGGTGACCCCAGCCCAAGCGCCGCACGGGCTGAATCGTTTCGGCACATTTTCGGCCAATCCCACCTCGGGGCGGCCAGTGGGCATGCCAGGACAGAGCGGGCTCGCCTTCGATCCGGGGCGGCACTGAGCACGGAGGCGGCGCTCACCCCCCCTCGAAGTCACTCCACCCGCGAACCCCCTTCCCTTTTTCGAACACCCGTACGAACATGGAGTCATGGCCACCACCGACCGGAAGGCCACGACCCTGGCCCTGGCCCACGCACTGTCCGCCGCCGAACGCGGACTGGCGGTCATTCCGCTGTCCCGGACGAAGCTCCCGGCCCTGCGCTCCCCGCACCGCGACTCCGCCGCCCCCTCGCCCCTGCCCGCGCCTCCGTTCGAACAAGCGGGCTCCCCGCCCCCGCCCTGCCATGGCGAATGCGGCCGCTTCGGACACGGCGTCTACGACGCCTCGACCAATCCCCGTCGCATCCGCGAGCTCTTCGCCGCCGCCCCCTGGGCCACCGGTTACGGCATCGCCTGCGGGCTGCCCCCGCACCACCTCATCGGCATCGACCTCGACACCAAATCCGATACGGACTCCTCTGCTGCCCTGCGCGAACTGGCCCTGCGCCACCTGTTCACGATCCCGGCCACGGTCGTCGTACTGACCCCCAGCGGCGGCCGCCACGTCTGGCTGAGCGGCCCGCCGGACGTGGTCGTCCCCAACTCGGCGGGCCGGCTCGCCCCCGGCATCGACATCCGCGGCGCGGGCGGCTACCTGGTCGGCCCCGGCTCACGCACCGAACACGGCGTCTACGGCACGGCTCCGGGAACAGCGCATCTGGCACCCGCGCCCTGCCCACCCGAACTCCTGCGCCTGCTCACGCCCCCGGCGCGCACACCCCACCGCGCGCCTTCCGCGACCGGCCGGCATGGCCAGGGCCTGGTGCAGTTCGTACTCGCCGCGCACGAGGGCCAACGCAACACCCGCCTCTTCTGGGCCGCTTGCCGCGCCTACGAGAACGGCATCGGCCCCGAACTCGCCCACGCCCTCACCGAAGCCGCCGTCCGCACAGGCCTCACCGAACGCGAGGCCCGCTCCACCCTCGCTTCGGCGGCCCGCATGTCGACACCACACCGAGGCCAAGAACCCGACTGACCGTCAGCGGGCCGCACAGCACCTCACGCCGCCGGGCCGGACCGGTCGCGGGACCGCCCACAGGACCGGACAAACCGAGAGCCTCCGACCAATATCACTGGCCAGAGGCTCTCAACCACTGCGGTGGGTGTGGGATTTGAACCCACGGTCACATCGCTGCGACGACGGTTTTCAAGACCGTTCCCTTAGGCCGCTCGGGCAACCCACCCCGCGCCGCCCACGCAGGGTGGGTGGTGCGGGGACAAGACTAACCGGTCAGCTGTCGCCCTCGCGCTGGCCGAGGGTTACGTCGGTGGTGTGGGTCTTTCCGTCGCGGGTGTAGGTGAGCTTGACGGTGTCGTCGGGGCGGTGGGTCCAGATCTCGCCGATGAGGGTGGGGCCGCTGTCGATCGGCATGTCGTCGAGCTTGGTGATGACGTCGCCGGGCTTGAGGCCGGCCTTGTCGGCGGGGCCGCCGGAGGTGATGGCGTCCGAGTTGCCGGCACCCTGCTCGGTGATCTTCGCGCCGTCCGTGCCCTCTTCCAGAGAGACCGACGCGCCGATGACGGGGTAGACCGGCTTGCCCGTCTTGATGAGCTGCTGGGCGACGCTCTTCGCCTGGTTGATCGGGATCGCGAAGCCCAGGCCGATCGAGCCGGACTGGCTGGTGCCGCCCAGACCGCCGCTGCTGGAGGACTGGATTGCGGAGTTGATGCCGATGACCGAGCCGTGGGCGTCCAGGAGCGGACCGCCCGAGTTGCCCGGGTTGATCGAGGCGTCGGTCTGCAGGGCGCTCATGTACGAGGCCTTGCTGCTGGCGCTGCCGTCGCTGGAGGCCACCGGGCGGTTCTTGGCGCTGATGATGCCCGTGGTCACCGTGTTGGACAGGCCGAACGGTGCGCCGATCGCGATCGTCGAGTCGCCGACAGCGACCTTGTCGGAGTTGCCGAGCGCGAGGGGGTTCAGGTCCGACGGCGCGTTCTTGAGCTTGATGACCGCGACGTCGTAGCCCTGCGCGTGGCCCACCACCTCGGCGTTGTACTTCTTGCCGTTGGGGAAGGTCGCCGTCAGCTTGCCGCCGTCGACCGCTTCCGCGACGACGTGGTTGTTGGTGAGGATGTGCCCCTGCTTGTCGAAGACGAACCCGGTGCCGGTGCCGCCCTCGCCGCTGCTGCTCTCGGCCTCGATGGTCACGGTGCTCGGCAGTGCCTTGGCGGCCACGCCCGCGACCGTGCCCGCGTCGCGCTTGACGTCGCCGCCGCTGTCGGAGGCCGAAACCGTTGTCGAACCGGACGAGTTGTCGTTGCGGTCGGCCAGCGAGTAGCCGATGCCGCCACCCACGCCGCCCGCGACCAGCGCGGCGACCAGGATCGCGGCGACCAGGCCACCGCGCCCGCCGCCGGACTTCGGTGCGGGCGCCGCCTGCTGGTAGGAGGAGCCCCAGCCGGCCCCGGACCCGCCCCCGTCGGCGTACGACGGAGTGGCGGGCGGCGGGGGCGGCCAGCCCGCCTCCGCGGCGGAACCCGGTGCGCCGGCGCCGTGCCCGTACGCCTCCGAACCCTGCACACCCTGATCCTGCGCCTCGGGGCCCTGGCCGGCAGCGGACGCGTACGCCGGCTGTCCCGCGAAAGTCGCCTGCTGCTCCGGTGCGGCGGGGGCGTGCGGAGGCACCGCCGGGATCGGGGTCGTCGGCGCGCCCCCCTCGGGCGGAGTGGTTCCCTCAGCGTGTGCGGAAGCAGCGGGAGTGTCCACCGGCACAGGAGGTGCGGACGGGGCCGGCGGTACTGCGGTGCCCTCGTTCTCGGTGCTCACAGCTCTTCTCCTCGATCCACGGCTGTTGTTCTCGGTCGCACTCGGTCACGCTCATTCACGCTTGTCGACGGTCCGGCGCGATTCAGCTGTGCATGTGCTTTTGTATGCCGTCAGCTTTTCCCACCGGCCGTCAGAGCACCATAAGCGGTAGCTGTGGGTCCGAGGCGATCCTTTATATCGGAGCTTTCCGGCGAAACGGACTCATTCGTGACGCCTCCGCCTGCACGCCTACCCCTTCGCGGTGGCACCATGACGCGGTGACCCACGCACGACAGCACCCGATTCAGGTCGTCGCCCACCGCGGAGCCTCCGAAGAGGCCCCCGAGCACACGCTGGCCGCGTACAAGAAGGCGATCGAGGACGGCGCCGACGCCCTTGAGTGCGATGTACGACTGACCGCGGACGGCCACCTCGTCTGTGTGCACGACCGCCGCGTCAACCGCACCTCGAACGGCCGCGGCGCGGTCTCCGCCCTGGAGCTCGCCGACCTCGCGGCACTGGACTTCGGCGCCTGGAAGAACCGCGACGAGGCCCCCGACTGGGAGTACGCGCCTGAGGACCGTGAGGACACCTCCGTACTCACCCTGGAGCGACTGCTCGAACTCGTCGCCGACGCGGGCCGTCGCGTGGAGATGGCGATCGAGACGAAGCACCCCACGCGCTGGGCGGGCCAGGTCGAGGAGCGGCTGCTGCACCTCCTGAAGCGCTTCGGCCTGGACGCCCCCGACTCCGCCGCCGAGTCGCCGGTGCGCGTCATGAGTTTCTCGGCGCGCTCGCTGCACCGCATCCGGGCCGCGTCCCCGACCTTGCCCACGGTCTATCTGCTGCAGTTCGTCTCACCCCGGCTGCGCGACGGACGGCTGCCCGCCGGTGTCCGGATCGCGGGCCCCTCGATGCGGATCGTGCGCAGCAACCCCGGGTACATCGAGCGTCTCAAGCGGGCCGGGCACCAGGTGCACGTATGGACGGTGAACGCGCCGGAGGACGTCGATCTCTGCGTTGAGCTGGGCGTCGACGCCATCATCACCAACCGCCCGCGCGCGGTGCTGCGGCAACTGGGCCGCTGACCCCGCACCGTTCACGACTCAACAGCGCGCCCATTAACCCCGCATCAACGCCCACACCTCGCCCAAGCGTCATGCCGCCGCCATCCCCACCGTCGAAATCAAGCCACCCGATTACAGGGAGTGCACCGGCGCGTTCGTTCCGTATTCGATCGTTACGAGTGCGTCAGCACACATGGATTGGCCGGTTTCCGGTCCAGTCCAAAGGGGCATCCACACCGTGGCGTGGGGCAAAGGAGGTCTCGGGGGTGGCGTTGGTGGTGGCACAGGAGGTGCCCACGTCGTCGAGCATGGCCGTACCCCATGGCCCTGCGGGCGTGGGGGAAGCAAGACACCGGATGCGGGATCAGCTGCGCTCCGGTGGCGTGGCGGAACCGGTCATCGACGATGCCGTACTGATCCTTTCCGAACTGCTGAGCAACGCGTGTCGGCACGGTCGGCCGCTCGGCGACGCGTTGGCCGGAGACGGTGACGTCCGCGCCGCGTGGCGCGTCGATCCGTCCGGAAGACTCACCCTTGAGGTGACGGACGGCGGTGGTCCGACCCGTCCGGTTCCGGCCACGCCCTCGGTCACCGCACACGGCGGCCGCGGGCTGAACATCATCACGGCACTGGCCAAGGACTGGGGCGTACGCGACGACGCCCGTGGCGAGGTCACCGTGTGGGTGGTCGTGCAGGACGACGTGAGCGCGGCGCAGGGCGCCGACGACTTCGCTACGCGCGTCATGTCACCGTCCCCCTCACCGCCGTCCCCGGCGGCATCGGCTTCGGCTTCGTCGTCCCCCGTGTCGATCCCGGCCGCGCGACGGCAGCCACTGCTGCCCGGCACCGCGATACCCGGCCTGGACTTCGCGGACGCTTTCGAGGACCTGGACTGAGCGGACCCGCCCACAGGGGACGACTCGGTGCGTCGACCCGGTGCGTCGACCCGGTGCGTTGTCCACAGGGTCCCGTCGGCCGTCGTACGAACGGCTAGGCTCGCGCTCGTACGAGACGCGCCGTAACCGGGAGACACCCACGATGGCCAAGAAGCGACCCCAGACGAAGGCCCAGCGGCCTCAGCTGCAGGACGGGGAGATCCCGGTCGTAGGGGCTCGCGAGCCCTGCCCGTGCGGCAGCGGCCGCCGCTACAAGGCCTGCCACGGCCGCGCCGCCGCGCACGCCGTGACCGAGCTGGTGCAGCGCCCCTTCGAAGGGCTGCCCGGCGAGGGCGACTGGATCGCGCTGCGCGAGCTGGTGCCCGCCGCGACGGTCGAGCTGAAGCTCAGGGAGAGCCTTCCCGAGGGAGTCCCCTCGGTCACGCTCGCCACCGTCCTGCCGATGGCGTGGCCGGCACTGCGCCGCGACGACGGCTCGGTGCTGATCGGGCTGCAGAACGACACGCCTTCCGGTGACCTCAGCCGCGATCTCGCGGACACCCTTCAGCGCGCGCTCACGGCGAAGCCCGGTACGCCGGTCGAGGGGCGGCGCGCCACGGGCGACGGGCCGCGGTTGCAGGATCTGCTCGACCCCGAAGGCGCGTTCGAGCCAGTTGTGCACTCGGGCTTCGAGTTCTGGGTCCCGGACTCGGAGAACGCGAGCCCCGAGGTGGCCGCTTCCCTGGAGCGGGCCAACGCCGCGGCCATCCCGACCGTGAAGCTGACCGGCGTGGACTCCGCGTACTGGTGCGAGACGCCCGACAAGAACCACCTGCGCTGGGTCATGCCGCACCCGGAGGAACAGCTTCTGGACGCTCTCGCGCGGCTGCACGCGGCCGGTGGATCAAGCCTCGGCGAGGGCACCCGACTGGTCGGTTCCTTCCGTGCGCACGGGCTCACGGTGCCGGTCTGGGACCTGCCGACGGGGGTCACGGCCCAGGACATCGAGAAGCCCGCGGCGGAGTTCGCCGAGCGCCTCGCGACCGCTCTGGCCACGGACGCGCCGCTGACCGCGGACGAGCGCCGGGCGCGCGGCGGCCTCACCAATCGACAGGTGACTCTCAGCTGACACACAGACGGGGCGCTGACCGACCAGTCAGCAGTCCGGCGCCCCGCACAGTGGGTGACTCCTGTCACAACTCCCCGTTGTGACAGGTAAATCCGTGTCCGAATAGCCGAGATCGAATTTGCGAACCGCCGATCTCTTGTTACCGTTCGAGTAGCCCGGTTGCTGGTGCATCCCCCGTCGCCAGCAACCGGGTCTTTCCATGTCCGGCCAGCGGCTGCCGTCCGTCCGGCCTCAACCAGCGCTCTGATCAGCCGAGTTGTCCGCTTCACTCGCGCTGCCCGCGCCACTCGTACGACTTCCCGAGCGCAGCATCAGCGGCGCACTCCCGGCGCTCTTCGCGAACTCCGCGACCGCCGTGTACGCCCCCGCGTCCCCCGTCGTGCGCTCCCTGGGCGTCTCGCACGCCCCGGGCTCGTCCTCCGCGTCCACGACGCAGTGCATCTCCACGGTGCGCCCGTCGGGCTTCATGAGGCTCAGCACGGAACTCAATTCCTCACCCGAGGCGTTGCGGTAGTAGGTGCGCGCCCAGGTGTCCCGTCCCTGCGTCAGGACACAGGTCTGTGCCTCGATGCCGTCGGGGGAGGAGAGTTCGGGCCCGCAGCCGGCCGCGGTGGCCAGACCGAGGCCGAGCAGCAGGGAGGGGCGTCCCGATTCGGACGCCCGCGCCCCGCCGTCGCCGCGGCCCGCAGAAGCGCCGGAACCGCCCTTGTCATCGGCGCCCGAGGCATCGGCGCCCGAGCCGTCAACCCGTGAGGCATCAGCCCGCGGGACATCGGCAAGCGAGCCGTCGGCGCGCATGCGTACGGCCGCGGGCCCCCCGTCGCCCACGGGCCCCGCGGACGCCACGGCCAGAGGCAGCGCGACCGTGGCCGCCACGACGCCCGCGAGCACGAGCAGACGGACCCTTCGGGGGTCTGAGGGGCGGGCCCCGGAATGACGCAGCATGAGAGGGAAGATAACTACGCCGGGCGGGCGCCCGGTTCACCGCGCGCCCGACATCCCTACAACTCGGGCGCGCTCACACCCGTACGAGTGAGAGCTTCGACCACGGTGTCCACCACGGCCTCCACATCGGGCACCCACGGAGCGGCCGAGCCGGCCAGTGGAGCCCGCTCCCAGCGGATCTGTCCCTGGCCCGTCTCGGACGGCGGCAGCGCGATGTAGCCGCCTTCCCCGTGGAAGCGCAGGGAGCCCGGAACGAAGTCCTGGGCGTAGAGCAGCTCGCCCAGTTGCTCCATCGAGTACGGCGCCACGAGCAGCGCCCAGCGCGTGGGGGTCGCGACGACCGGACCGAGGCGCATGCCCGCCTGGTCGAGCGCCACGAGTGCGCGAGCCGCCGCGAGGGCGGGCAGGCTCACCGCGCAGGGGGCGGTGCCTCCGGTGGCCAGCACGATCGGTGCCGACGGCCGGTTCGTCCACCACCAGCGGACCATGCGCTCGTCCGTGGTCGCGGCGAGGAGGCCGGGGTCGAAGGGGTGGGCGCCGGGCACCGTGCATTCCGGGTCCGGGCAGCCGCAGCGGGCACGCCCCTGCGGATCCGGAGCCACACCCGGGAGTACGGGCCACTGCCATTCGGTCGCGAAGGTCAGGGCCGCGCTGAGCATCTCAGGCCTCCCGTTGTTTCGCCTGGACAGGAGCCTGCGTCGCCTTCCGAGGATCTCGCGCATGAGCGCTCGTTCCTTTCCGTTGCACGCCTGGCAACACTGTGGACCATCACACCATGTGTCGATCACTTCACTGTGCGTACCTACTGGCGCATCACACCCCTGCTGGAGACAAGGGGAACCCCTATGGGCCGAGCGTCTGGCTGCGTCCGCGTCCATACCGCGTCTGGCACAAGCATGGGCATGGCGCGGGGTGGCGGAGTCTGGCGTTTCGCGTCCCGCGTATTTCTCTCCGCCTCCGCCACGGGAGGATGGGGCACGGTCGTCGGTGGTTAAGACGCCCGGGTCCGTTGCCAGGTTCCCGGGTGGATCTCGACCACCCCTGGCCTTCACCGAGTACGTACCCATCACGACCGCTGTGACGCTCCG
This sequence comes from Streptomyces sp. SAS_270, assembly GCF_052543295.1. Lineage (NCBI taxonomy): Bacteria > Bacillati > Actinomycetota > Actinomycetes > Kitasatosporales > Streptomycetaceae > Streptomyces > Streptomyces sp. SAS_270. The sequence goes on along the minus strand of NZ_JBMNDS010000002.1, from coordinate 106,964 downwards.
TCGAGCAAGGCCAGTCGACCGCAATAAGCCGTTACCCGAGTCAGTTTTAAGCCAACTTTGCATTTCCGCAAGTGGCCCATGGACACCAGGAATCCCAGCAGGACAATGCTGGACATCCCCTCACGAGTGCGTGTACATGTGGAGACACCGCTAGCGGCGCAGAACGACATGGGGGTTTGCGATGCTATTGAGCAATACGCACCGGTCGGAAAGCCGGACGCCATGAGTGCGCCTCACCTTCCGAAAGTGGCCGGAATCGATTCAACGGTCCCCGCGCCCGCACACACTGTCGCGCCGACGCCATCTGTCACGGGTACCCCTTCGGCCACCTCTTCCATCGGCCCGGGTGCCGTTCTCCAGGACCGACTCGCAGGCTGGGTCTCCGATCTCACCACGCTCCACGAACTCACCGAACGTCTTGCGCGCACCGCAGCACTGGACGACGCACTCCAGGAAGTGCTGCGCGCCGGAGCCGCCCTCGTGGGCGCCCGGCGCGGCCTCGTCGTCCTGGAGCCGGCCGACGGACTCGGTCCCGACACCACCATCGGCCTGGGCCTGGGCCGGGCCGATCTCGGTCACATCGAGACCGTGCCGCGCAGCTCCATGTCGTACGGCAAGCTCCTCGACACACCGGCCGGGCTGCCCGGTGGCGACGCCGAGATCGCCCGGCCCGACCTGTTCGCCGAGGACGGGCTCGACCCCCGCCACCGCGAGGTGGCCGCCCGGCTCGGCTACGCGGCGAGCTACGCGCTCCCCCTGTCCACGCCGGCGGCGGGCCGCCTCGGTGCGGCCGTATGGCTCTACGACGAGCCCGCCGAACCGGTGGAGCGCCAGCGCCATCTCGTCGGCCTCTACGCCCGGTACGCGACCGAGCACCTGGCACGGCTGGTGGAACTGGAGCGCACGCGCGCGTGCATGGCGACCATCTCCGAGGAGCTGCTGCCCCCGCGGCTGCCCCGGGTCGCCGGCGTCCAGCTCGCCGCCCGGCACCGCACGGGTCCGCGCGGCGGCGGCGACTGGTACGACGCGCTGCCGCTGCCCGACGCCGCGCTCGGCCTCGCGGTCGGCTCGGTCACCGGGGCGGGGCCCAGCGCGGTCGCCGCGATGGGACGGCTGAGAGCCTCCCTGCGGGCGTACGCCGTGATGGAGGGCGAGGACCCGGTCGCCGTCCTGTCGGACCTGGAGCTGCTGCTCCGGCTGACCGAGCCCGCCCGGTCCGCGACCGCCCTCTTCGCCTACTGCGAGCCCGCCCTGCGCAAGATCACCCTGGCCGGCGCCGGACACAGCCCGCCGCTGGTGATCGGCGAGCGGCGCACGGAGTTCGTGGAGACCTCCGTGTCGGCGCCGCTGGGCATGCTGGCCTGCTGGGAGGCGCCGAGCGTCGAACTGTGCGCGGAGCCCGGCGAGACCGTGCTGCTGTACACCGACGGCCTGCTGCACCGCACCGGCGACCCCATGGACCGCGCCTTCAGCCGGCTGCACGCGGCGGCGGCCGGCGTCCCCAGGGCGCTGCGCGGCGACCCTGACGCGATCGCCGACCACGTGCTGCGCACGGTGCTGCCGGACGGCCTGGACAAGGCGGGCGGCGAGGAGGACGTGGTGCTGCTGGCGGCGCGCTTCGAGTGAGGCCGGCGAGCCGCCTGTAACAGGTCTTCCGGCCCTGGGCCCCCTTCCGTACGACCGTACGATGGATGGGGTCCAGTGCCGTATCAAGGAGGATGACCGTGGCGGACGAGCTCACCCCGGAGAACCCGGAGACCCCGGAGAACCCGGAAGAGTCTGAAAAGCCCATCAAGCAGCGCAAGAACGGCCTGTACCCGGGCGTGTCCGACGAGCTGGCCGAGAGCATGAAGTCCGGCTGGGCCGACACCGAGCTGCACGGTCTGGAGCCGGTCGAGCAGGCCGGGCACACCGCGCGCCGCCGCTCCGCGCTCTCCGCGCGCTTCCCGGGCGAGCGCCTGGTCGTCCCCGCGGGCAACCTGAAGACCCGCTCGAACGACACGGAGTACCCCTTCCGGGCGTCGGTCGAGTACGCGTACCTCACGGGGAACCAGACGGAGGACGGCGTCCTCGTCCTGGAACCCACCTCCGACGGTCATGACGCGACGATCTACCTGCTGCCGCGCTCCGACCGCGAGAACGGCGAGTTCTGGCTCTCCGGCCAGGGCGAGCTGTGGGTCGGCCGCCGCCACTCCCTCGGCGAGGCCGAACAGCTGTACGGCATTCCCGCCTCGGACGTGCGCGAGCTGGCCGGGAAGCTGACGGAGGCCACCGGTCCGGTCCGGGTCGTACGCGGCTACGACGCCGGCATCGAGACCGCGCTGAGGGACAAGGTGACCGCGGAGCGCGACGAGGAGCTGCGGGTCTTCCTCTCCGAGGCGCGGCTGATCAAGGACGAGTTCGAGATCGGTGAGCTGCAGAAGGCCGTCGACTCGACCGTGCGCGGCTTCGAGGACGTCGTGAAGGTCCTCGACAAGGCGGAGGCCACCTCCGAGCGCTACATCGAGGGCACCTTCTTCCTGCGCGCGCGGGTCGAGGGCAACGACATCGGCTACGGCTCGATCTGCGCCGCGGGCGCGCACGCCTGCACGCTGCACTGGGTGCGCAACGACGGCCCGGTGCGCTCCGGCGACCTGCTGCTGCTGGACGCGGGCGTGGAGACGCACACGCTGTACACGGCGGACGTGACCCGGACGCTGCCGATCGACGGCACGTACACGGAGATCCAGAAGAAGATCTACGACGCCGTGTACGACGCCCAGGAGGCAGGTATCGCCGCCGTGAAGCCGGGCGCCGGCTACCGCGACTTCCACGACGCCGCCCAGCAGGTGCTGGCCGAGAGGCTCGTCGAGTGGGGGCTCCTGGAGGGCCCGGTCGAGCGTGTTCTGGAGCTCGGGCTGCAGCGCCGCTGGACCCTGCACGGCACCGGTCACATGCTCGGCATGGACGTCCACGACTGCGCGGCCGCCCGCACGGAGCACTACGTCAACGGCACGCTGGAGCCGGGCGTGGTCCTCACGGTCGAGCCCGGGCTGTACTTCCAGGCGGACGACCTGACGGTGCCCGAGGAGTACCGCGGCATCGGCGTCCGCATCGAGGACGACATCCTGGTCACCGCGGACGGCAACCGGAACCTGTCGGACGGGCTGCCGCGCCGCTCGGACGAGGTCGAAGCATGGATGGCCGCCCTGAAGGGCTGACATAGTGCCCTGCGAGGGCTGATACGAGACTGACGGCCGGGTGTCCTCACAGGCACCCGGCCCTTGGTGTGCCCGGGAGGCCGCGGTGGCCTTCCGGGTTTTTGGGGTGCCTGTAGAGGTGCCTTTTGGGCGCGGTGCCTAGGGGGGCGGCTTTTTCGTGGACGGCTTCTGGTCCGGTGTCGGGGTGGATCTGCATCTGGAGCCGGATGCGGCGGCAGGGCGCAGGGCGGGGCTGGAGCGGGCGCTGCGCGACGCCGTGCGCGACGGGCGGCTCGCCCCGGGCACCCGGCTGCCCGCGACCCGGCGGCTCGCGGCCGAGCTGGGCATCTCGCGGGGCACGGCGAAGGCGGCGTACGACCAGCTGGTCGCCGAGGGTTATCTGACGGCACGTCAGGGGTCGGGCACCGAGGTCGCGCTGCTGCCCGCCGCCTCGCCTGGGGCGCCGGGCGGGGGTGCACGCGCGCGTGCACCCCGTTTCGACCTGCGCCCCGGCAGTCCGGACGTCGGCGCGTTCCCGGCGGCCGCCTGGCTGCGCGCCCTGCGCCGCGCCATCGCGACGGCGCCCTCCCTGGCGTACGACTACGGGGACCCGCGCGGCCGGATCGAGCTGCGGACCGCACTCTCGGGCTATCTGGGACGGGCGCGGGGCGTCATCGCGCCGCCCGAGCACATCGTGATCACTTCGGGGTACGTGCAGGGGCTCGCCCTCCTCACGCGCGTGCTGGACGGCAGGGTGATCGCCATGGAGGACCCGGGTCTGCCGTTCCACCGGGAGGTGGTGCGGCACAACGGGGGCACCGTGGCGCCGCTCCCGGTCGACGAACGGGGCGCCCGCGCCGACGGTCTGGCGGAGGAGGCCGCGGTCGTCGTCACGCCCGCCCATCAGTACCCGACCGGCGTCACGCTGCACCCCGAGCGGCGGCGGGCGCTCACCGACTGGGCACGCGCGCGTGGAGGTCTGATCGTCGAGGACGACTACGACGGGGAGTTCCGCTACGACCGGCAGCCGGTCGGCGCCCTCCAGGGCATGGCGCCGGGACAGGTGGTGTACCTGGGCACCGCCTCCAAGACGCTCGGGCCCGCGCTGCGGCTCGGCTGGATGGTGCTGCCACCGCACCTCGTCGACGCGGTCGCCGACGCGAAGCTGCACAGCGACCACCACACCGAGTCCATCGGTCAGTTGGCCCTGGCCGAAATGATCACCAGCCATGCCTACGACCGTCACGTCCGCGCCTGTCGGCTCCGCTACCGACGCCGCCGCGACCAGCTCCTCGACCGCCTGGGGACGCGCCGCCGCGTCCAGGGAATCGCGGCGGGCCTGCACGCCCTCGTCGACGTGCCGAACGAGGCCGAGACCCTGGCCCGCGCCGAGCAGGAGGGTCTCGCGATCGGCCGCCTCGGCGACCACTGGCACACCCCGGACGACGACCGCCCCCAGGGCCTGGTCGTGGGCTACGGGACGCCTCGGGAGCGCGCCTTCCCGGAGGCCCTGGAAGCGTTGGGGCGGGTGTTGGACGGGGAGTGAGCACACTCGGCGAATTGGGCCAAGAAATGGCGCGCAGATTGGTGCTGTTTAGGGGTCCATCCAGACCATAGCGTCATAGGCATGACGAATCGCGTCGTACGTGTCGCAGGTACCGCCAAGGCGAGCCGCCTCGTTCCGCCCGCCGGACCGCAGCGGGTCCTGGCCGGGGCCCAGCTGGCCAACTCCGTGGGGGACGGGGCCTATTACGTGACCTCCGCGCTGTACTTCACGCACGTGGTCGGGCTGGCGCCCGCGCGCGTGGGGCTCGGGCTGACCGTCGCCTGGGCCGTGGGCTCCGTGGTGGGCGTACCGCTGGGGCGGCTGGCCGACCGGCGCGGGCCGCGTGGCACGGCGGTGCTGCTGGCGCTCGCGACCGGGGCCGCGGTGGCGTCCTTCCTGATCGTCCGCGGGTTCGTCCCGTTCGTGCTCGCGGCGTGCGCCTACGCGTCGGCGCAGTCCGGGCTCGCGGCGGCCCGGCAGGCACTGCTCGCCGGGCTGATCCCCGCCGGGGAGCGCACCGGGCTGCTGGCCCACCTCCAGTCGACGCTCAACGCCGGTCTGGCGGTGGGCGCGGGCCTCGGCGGACTCGCGCTGCGCGCCGGGACGCAGGCCGCCTACCTCGGGGTGTTCGCGCTGGACGCGGTGAGCTTCCTGCTCTGCGCGGCGGTGCTGCTGCGGCTGCCGTCCGTGACCACCGCGCCCGCACCCCGGGAAGCCGTCTCCCAGGAGCGCGGGAGGAGCGTCCTGCACGACCGCCCGTACGTCGTCGTCACGTTCCTCAACACCGTGCTGCTGCTGCGGATGCCGCTGCTGAGCCTCGGCATCCCGCTGTGGATCACCGAGCGGACGGACGCGCCGACCTGGCTGGTCTCGGCCCTGTTCGTACTCAACACCGGTGCGGTGATGGTCTTCCAGGTGCGGATGGCCCGCGGGGTCACGGGCCTCGCGACCGCCACGCGTGCGATCCGCCGCTCCGGCCTGGTCATGCTGGCCTCATGCGCGGTGTTCGCCCTGTCGTCGGGTGTGTCGCCGTGGACGGCCGCCGGGATCCTGGTGGCGGGTGCGCTGCTCCAGGTCGTCGCCGAGATGCTGCAGTCGGCGGGTTCCTGGCAGCTGGGCTTCGACCTCGCGCCGGCCGACCGCATGGGCGAGTACCAGGGCTTCTTCGGCACCGGCGTCACCGTGGCCCGCACGATGGGCCCGCTGGTCCTGACGGCCCTGCTGGTGGGCTGGGGCGCGGCCGGATGGCTGCTGCTGGGCGGGGTGATGCTGGCGGCCTCGTACGCGATGGGACCGGCGACGCGGTGGGCCGCCGGACGCCGGGTCACGGCCGCCGCGGAGGTGGCCGTCACGCACCCCGTGCCGGCGTGCTGACCACCGCCACCGGCAGCGCGTCCACGAACAGGGCCCCCGCCAGCAGCGCTCCGCTGCCGCGGGGGCTCCACGCGCGCGTGTGGAGGTCGTCGTCGAAGGCGGTGAGGGCCGCGCGGCCCTCCTGCGTGGCACTGCCGCCCGCTTCCAGGACCGTACGGGCCCCGGCCTGGACGTGACGCAGGCCGAGCGGGCCCGCCGTGTACAGCAACTCGGTGTCCTGAAGCGTGGACATGACGGTGAGGAGGGCGTCGAGCCGGGCGTCCGGCTCGCCCGCGCTCGCCGCACGCGCCGTGGTGAGCGCGGCCAACGCCCGGCGTACGTGCGGGAACCCGGCGCGTGCTTCTCCTCGCGCGCCCGCCGCGCCGTACTTCGCCGACACGGTCGACCCGCGGGAGGGCCGCCGCGGTGCGCGCCGGTCGGGGTGCGCGGCGATGCGCTTGGCGGTCGCCGTCACGTCGGTCCCCGTGGCGCGGGGGTCGAGTGCCGCCGCCGCGACCAGGAACCCGAGGACCCACAGGGCCCCGCGGTGGCCGCCGCCCGCCAGGGCCACCGAGTGCTCGGTGGACCGGCCGATGGCGCCGAGCTCCGTCCGGAGTCCGGGCGTGGGCGCGCCGGTACGGCGAGCGGCGGCCGCCATGGCCGCGAGGCCGGGCGCCAGCGCCATGGCCGACCAGCGCAGGGAGCAGTGGTCCCGGCGGGTGGCTCGGGCGCCGAGATCGCGCGGGTCGGGCAGTCCGGGCTTGGGGGCCAGCTCCAACTGCCGTGTCAGCGCGGCCACGGCGGCCTGCGCCAGCGTCTCGTCCTCGCGGCTGGTCATGGGCGCGCCCTACGAGGACGCCGACGGGGACGCGCTGTCACCGGGCGCGCCGCTCGGCGGCGTACCCGTGGGGGCGTCGCTCGATGCGTGTCTTTGTGGTTTCCCGTCATGACCGCGAAATTAGGAACGGCACCCGTCAAGGGCATGGGTCGGGGCTGTCACTGACCTGAGAATTCTGAGAAACCTGAAGCAGGCGCGGATCTAGAAGTCCAACCCGCGTGACAGCAGCGGTAGATGACGTTCGTAGAGCGCCGCCAGGTCCTCCGTGCCGCCGCCGTCCACCCAGTGCCGTACCAGCGTCGTGAACACGGCGATGATGGCCGCGGCCGCGCACTTGACCTCCAGGTCGGCGGCGTCGCGGCCGGTGCGCTCGGCGATGATCGCGGCGATCGCGTCCTCGCTGCGCTGCTGCTCGGCCACGGAGCGGGCCCGGATCGCGGGGTCGGAGAAGCTGATCCGGGTCCGCAGCAGCAGTTCCTCGCGGTCCTGCTCCAGCATCTGGCCCAGCGGACCCTTCAGCGAGTGCAGGACCGCGTCCACGATCGGCTCGCCGGCCGGGCGGGCCCGGATCGCCTCGGCTAGCGCGGGGTCGTACTCGTCCTGGACGACCACGTCCTCCTTGGTGGGGAAGTACCGGAAGAACGTGCTCGGCGAGATCTCTGCCGCCTCCGCGATCTGGTCGACCGTCGTCGCCTCGTACCCGTGCTCGGCGAAGAGGCGGTAGGCCTCACGGCGGATGCGCTCAAGGGTCTTCTGCTTCTTGCGTTCCCTCAGACCGAGGGGCGCGGCGGAGGTCTCGTGCGTCGTCATGCCACCGATTCTGCTTGCTCCGGCGCGACACCGGCCACTGCCCGGGAGACATCGGGCAGAGCAGCGGCGGCGGACGGGCCGGACCGACCGGAAGCGGCAGCGGGCGAGCCGGACCGACCGGAGGCCGCGGACCGGCCCGGCAGGAAGAGTGCGGCCAGCACGGCGGCGACCAGGGACATCGCCCCGCAGGTTGCCAGGACCAGGTTCATGCCGTGGACGAAGGCCTCGTGCGCGGAGGTGGTGAGGCCCGCGTCGTGCAGCTGTCGCGCGACCGCGTCCGCCCCGGTGACCGAGTCCCGCGCCGCGTCCGCCGCCCCGGCAGGGAGGCCTTCGGTACGGATCCGGTCCAGGTAGCCGTAGCCGAGGAGACTGCCGAGGCCCGCCACGCCGAGGACGCTGCCGAGTTGCTGCACCGTCTCCAGCAGGCTCGTCCCCGATCCGGCGTGGTCGGCCGGCAGGGACCCCATGACGAGGCTGGTCGCGGGGACGACGGCGAGGCCGAAGCCGAGGCCGGTGAGGGAGAGCCAGAGCGCGGCGAACCCGTAGCCGTCCGAGCCGCTCGTGGTGGCCCCGAGCGCGGCCCCCGCGGCGAGCACGAGCATGCCGGACGTGATGACGGCCCGGGCGCCGAGCCGGGGTACGACCGTCTCGCTCGCCGTGGCGGCCGCCATGAGGCCGCCGATCAGGGGCAGTACGCGCAGGCCGGTGGCGAAGGAGTCGTTGCCGAGGACGGCCTGCAGGTACTGCGGGACGACGAACAGGATGCCCATCACGGCGAAGTTCACGAAGACCGCGATCAGCGTGCCCCACAGGAAGCGGCGGTCCGTGAACAGCTTCAGGTCGACGAGCGGGTGCGTGACGCGGCGCTCGCGGACGACGAACGCCGTGAGGAGGCCGGCCGCGGCGGCGAGTGCGCCGAGGACGGCGGGGTCGGTCCAGCCGTCCTGCGGGATCAGGATCGTGCCGTACACCAGTGCGGTGATGCCGAGGGCACTCAGTACGGCGCCGGGGGCGTCGAAGGGGACGGTGTGCTCGCGCCTGCTGTCGCTCGGCAGCAGCCACAGTCCGGCGACCATGGCGAGGGCCGCGACCGGCACGTTGAACAGGAACACCGAGCTCCAGTGGAAGTGGTCGAGCAGCCAGCCGCCGACCAGTGGGCCGATGGGCATGCCGAGGGCGGTGGCGGCGGTCCAGACGGCGATGGCCTTGGGCAGTTCGTCCTTGGCGAAGACGCGCGGCAGGATCGCCATGGACAGCGGCATGATCGCGGCGGCGCCGAGACCGAGCACGGCCCGCGCCGCGACGACCGTCGCGGGCGACCCGGCGAGCGCGCCGCCGAGCGAGGCGAGCCCGAAGAGGCCGATGCCGCCGAGCAGCAGCCGTTTGTGGCCGTACCGGTCGCCGAGCAGGCCGACGGGGAGCATCGCCACGGACAGGGTCAGCAGATAGCCGCCGCCGATCCACTGCAACTGCGCGCTGTCGGCGTGGAGATCACCGGCGAGGGTGGGCAGGGCGACGTTGATGATCGTGCCGTCGAGGCCGACGATCAGCACGCTCAGGGTGAGGGCGGCGAGGGCGAGCCAGCGGCGCGGCGACCGGGCGAGGGCGGGAAGGGACATGTGGACCTCCTGATGGGAGCAACCTGATGCGAGGTTACTGCCAACTGAGAGTCCACTGTCAATATTTAGTTGGCTATCTTTTGGAAGTTCACTGTCACAAAAGCGGGCTGTCCGGAGCCCGCCCCACCGCTACGCCGTCAGCAAGGAGGGGTCCTTCTTCCACTTGAGGATCTTGTCGAAGCTCACCACCGCACCGCCGCGGCCCGGCTTGTTGCCGATGTGCACATGGTCGGCGAGTTCCTGAATCAGACACAGGCCCCGGCCGTGCTCGGCATCACTGCGGGCCTGCCGGATCGCGGTGCGCGCGCGGCCCGCGGGGAAGCCCGGCCCGGAGTCGGTGACCTCGATACGGCACTTCTCGCCGTCGAGATAGGCGGTGACGCGATAGGCCTCGGACCACTGGCCTTGGGCGGTGTCACCGCCGTGCTCGACGGCGTTGGCGCAGGCCTCGCTGAGCGCGACGGAGAGGTCGTAGGAGACGTCCGGGTCGACGCCCGCGGTCTCCATCGTGCCGAGCAGAAGACGCCTGGCGAGCGGAACGCTCGCAGCCTCGCGCCGCAGATGGAGTGACCACCAGATGCTCATGCTCCAGCCTCCCGGCCGCGGCTCGACATACCGTTACGTATTGCCGCCCGCGCCCTCGCGCAATCGCCCGGTTACCGTAATACCGCCCATACGGCGGATGCGCACGCGACAGGCGCCGTTGTATGTGCTGGCGGCTCCCCCCGACGGACGCGCGACCGGTTGCGCACAGAACATGACCTTCCGGCATGTACGGCACCTTGCGGACCTGCCGTAGGGAGCGGGTGAGCGCAGTGCGATGATGAGCCCGCCATGACTGCCCCCCACCAGCGCAGGGCGCGCTCCGGTAGCGATCTCCGGATTCTGCGGGCCGCGGTGTTCGCCGCGGTCTGCGTCGTGCTGGCCGCGGCAGGCCATGGCATCGCCTCCTGCGCCACGGTTCCCTGGTGGACGCTGGCGGCGGGATTCCTCACCGTCTTCGTGGTGGCTGCCCCGCTCTCCGGGCGCGAACGCTCGCTGCCGGGCATCGCGGCCGTCCTCGCCGTCGGCCAGACCGCGCTGCACACGCTCTTCGGACTCGGCCCGCACACCGTGACGACGGCCACCGGCTCGCTGTCCATGGCGGACGCCTCGCTGGTCGCACGGGCCGCACGGATCGTGTGCGGCACGTCCGCGGCGGCCATCACGCCCGCCCAGGCCCAGAAGATCCTCACCGACGCGCGGCTCGACACGGGCATGACGCACTCGATGCCGTCGATGGCGTCCGCGGGGTCCCCGCAGTCGATGCACTCCGGGGACGCCGTGTCGTCCGCCGTCGGCTCCTCGATGTCGGTGCTGCCGTCCCTGTCGATGCTGCTCGGCCACGTTCTCGCGGCCGTCGCCGCCGGATGGGTGCTGCGCCGCGGGGACTTGGCACTGCTACGGCTCATGCGGCTGTCCGCGCACGGCGTCGCGGAGGGCGCGCTCGTACGCTCCCTGCGCGGGGCACTCGCGCTGGTACGCGCCCTGCGCGCGGGTCTTCCCGGTACGCCCTGCCCCGCACCGCGCACGCCGCGCACCGCGCTCCTCACCACACCGAAGCTCCGTACCAGGGCACTTCAGCACACAGTGGTCCGGCGCGGGCCGCCCTCCTCCACCGCGTTCGTCCTCGCTGCCTGACACGGCGCACCACTCCACTCCGCTCGTCCGCGGAAGGGGCCGGCCGCAGCCGTGCGGCACGCGCGCGTGCCCGTCCTCCACAGCGCCCTGGCGGCGCCCTGCGGCGCGCACGCGCAGCCCTTTCCCTGGACCCTCGTTGAAAGTGGAGTGTTTCCTGCCATGAAAGCAACCCGTATCGCCGCCGCCGGTGCCGCCGCCGCCTCGGCCGTCCTCGTCCTGTCCGTCCCCGCCTTCGCGCACGTCAGCGTGCAGCCGGAGGGCGCGGCCGCCAAGGGCGGGTACGCCACCGTCGACTTCAAGGTCCCGAACGAGCGCGACGACGCCTCGACCAGCAAGCTCGAGGTGAACTTCCCGGCCGACCACCCGCTCGCCTCCGTGATGGCGCAGCCCATCGACGGCTGGAGCGTCAAGGTCACCAAGGCCAAGCTGGCCAAGCCGCTCACACTGCACGGCGAGAAGATCGACGAGGCGGTCTCCAAGGTCACCTGGACCGCCACCGGCAAGGGCATCCAGCCGGGCTACTTCCAGAAGTTCCCGCTCTCCATCGGCGCCCTCCCGGAGAACGCCGACGAACTCGTCTTCAAGGCCATCCAGACGTACGACAACAAGGAGGTCGTGCGCTGGATCGAGCCGCAGAAGGAGGGCGCGGAGGAGCCCGAGAACCCGGCTCCCGTGCTGGCGCTCTCCGACGCGTCCGAGGGCGACCACCACGGCTCCGCCACCGCCAAGGACGCCTCGGACACCTCCGACGACGCCAAGGCCGCCGCCAAGGACACCACCGAGGCCGCCGCCTCCTCCGACAGCAGTGACACCACCGCCCGCGTCCTGGGCGTCGTGGGCATCGTCGTCGGTGTCGCGGGCGTGGCGTTCGGCGTCCTGGCCGGCCGTCGGCGCACCACCGCCTGACGCTCACGCACTCCTGCGGTGTACACCGTGGGGTCGTACGGCCACGTCACAGCGGTCGTACGACCCCGGTGCACACCGGGGCCCTCACATCTGGGACATTTTTCTATGCGCAAGAAGACGTATGCCGCGGCCGTCCTGCTCGCCGCCGCCGCTCTGACACTGACCGCATGCGGCAGCGACAGCAGTGACAACGCCGTCGCCACCGTGTCCGCGGAGGCCGGTTCGGACAAGGCCGCGACGGTGCTCGACAAGCCGTTCGAGAAGCCGGACCTCGTCCTGACCGACACGCACGGCAAGAAGTACGACCTGCGCGCGCAGACCAAGGGCAGGCCGACGCTGGTCTACTTCGGCTACACCCACTGCCCCGACGTCTGCCCGCTGACGATGAACAACCTCGCCGTCGCCAAGAAGCAGCTGTCCAAGGCGGAACAGGCGAAGCTCCGGATCGTGTTCGTGACCACCGACCCGGACCGCGACACCCCCGCCGCGCTCGGCAAGTGGCTCAAGGGCATCGACTCCGACATGGTCGGTCTGACCGGCGACTTCGCCACGATCCAGGCGGGCGCCCGCACCATGGGCATCTCCATCGAGCCCACCTCGAAGGACAAGAACGGCAAGCTCGTCTCCGTGCACGGCACCCAGGTCATCGCGTTCTCGCCGAAGACCGACGGGGGCTATGTGCTCTACGGCGAGAGCGCCACCGTGGACGACTACACCAAGGACCTCCCCAAGCTCATCAAGGGGGAGAACCCGTGAGGCGCCCGACACATGATGTGGGGCGTCCCGCAGGACGTGCGAAGCATCTGACGGGCCCCGTCGCGGTCATGGCCGCGGCGCTCGTCCTGGCGGGCTGCGGCGGCTCGGACGACAACGCGTCGGGCTCCGCCCCTTCCATGAAGCCCCGTCTGAAGGTCACCGGCGCCTACATGCCGGCCCCCACCATGGCCACCATGGCGGCCGGCTTCTTCACCGTCACCAACTCCGGCGGCCCCGACACGCTCACCAAGGTCACCAGCGACCTCTCGGACGACGTCACGCTGCACTCCACCAAGGGCGGCGCGATGGAGGAGGAGAAGTCCTTCGCCGTGCCCGCCGACGGCGCGCTCGACTTCGCCAGCGGCGGCAACCACGTCATGTTCGAAAAGCTCACCCACAAGCCGAAGCAGGGCGAGAAGGTGTCGGTGGAACTGCACTTCGCCAAGTCCGGCACGGTCGAGGTGTCCCTGCCGGTGAAGGCAGCGACGTACAACCCTAAGACCGGGCACTGAGGTAGGGATCACCGTGACGCCGACCATCGCTCCCCGTTCCGCCTCACCCGCCCGTTCCCGGGGCACCGCACGCCGCGCCCCGCGGATACGCACGCTGGTGCTGCTCGTCCTCGCCGTCATCGGCGTGCTCATGGCCGGCGCCGCGCCGGCCTCCGCGCACGCCGCACTGACCGGCAGCGACCCCCAGCAGGGAGCGGTGGTCGACAAGGCACCCGCCCAGGTCTCGCTCACCTTCTCCGAGAAGGTCGCGCTGTCCGACGGCTCGCTGCAGGTGCTCGACCCCAAGGGCAAGCGCGTCGACACCGGCAAGACGTCGTCCGAGGGCGGGACCACGTACGGCGTGAAGCTGCGCACAGGCCTGCCCGACGGCACGTTCACCGTCACCTACCAGGTCGTCTCGGCGGACAGCCATCCCGTGTCGGGCGCCTTCACCTTCTCCATCGGCGCGCCCTCGCAGACATCCGTCGCGCTGTCGGACCGGGCAGTGGGCGGCGGAGTCGTCGGCGGCCTCTACGGCTTCGCGCGCTACCTCTCGTACACCGGTTTCATCCTCATGGTCGGCGGCGCCGCGTTCGTGCTGGCCTGCTGGCAGCGGGGCGCCGGCGTCCGTCCGGTGCAGCGGCTCGTCGTCTCCGGATGGCTCGCGCTGACCGCGGCCACGCTCTGCCTGCTGCTCCTGCGCGGCTCCTACGTCGGCTCCGGCAAGGTCGGCGACATCTTCGACGTGACTCTGCTCGGGCAGGTGCTCCAGACCAAGGCGGGCGCGGCGCTGGTCTCACGGCTGCTGCTGCTCGCCGCGGCCGCGCTGTTCATCGCGGTGCTCTTCGGGGCGTACGTGCGAAGCGAGGGGGACGAAGAAGACGCCGCGGACGACGAGGACGGCAGCACCGACCAAGCGGACCGGACCGCCGAGAAGAAGGACCTCACCTTCGGACTCGCGATCGGCGGCACCGTCGTCGCGGCGGGCCTGGCCGCGACCTGGGCGATGGCCGAGCACGCCTCGACCGGCATCCAGCCGAGCGTCGCCATGCCCGTCGACGTCGTGCACCTGCTGGCCGTCGCCGGCTGGCTGGGCGGCCTGGCGGCCCTGCTCGTCACGCTGTACCGGGTGCCCGCCGACGCACAGATCGACGCCGCGGCCGTACGGCGCTTCTCGCGCGTCGCGTTCGGCAGCGTCACCGCCCTGGCCGCGACCGGGATCTACCAGTCCTGGCGCCAGGTCGGCTCCTGGTCGGCGCTGACCGACACGACGTACGGGCAACTGCTGCTCGTCAAGGTCGGCCTGGTGGCCGTACTCGTCGGCATCGCATGGATCTCACGGCGCTGGACAGCGCAGCTGACGGGGGTTTCGGGCCTCTCGGAGCTTTCCGAGGCTGAGGAGACCCAGCAGGCGCAGGGGGCCAAGAAAGCGAAGGGAGCGCGGGCTTCGGGGGCCGTGGGGACCGCCGTCGCCGAGCACGGGACGAACCCGGTCACCGTCTCCGCCGAGGCCGGGGACTCCCGGCGCGCGGCCCAGCTCGCCAGGCAGCAGGCCGCCATGGACACCGCGCACGAGAAGCGCGTCCGGGACGCCGACCCGGCGCGCTCGGGACTGCGCCGCTCCGTGCTCGCCGAGGCGGGCGTCGCCGTCGTCCTGCTCGCCATCACCACCGTGCTGACGTCCACCGAGCCCGGCCGGACGGAGCAGGCCGCCAAGCAGGCCACCGCGGCCACCTCGCAGCGCTCCGGACCCCTGTCCCTGAAGCTGCCCTTCGACACCGGCAGCGAGGACGGCAAGGGCACCGTGCGCCTCACCCTCGACCCCGCCCGCGTCGGCGGCAACGACATGCAGGTCTACGTGGACCGGCCCAACGGCAGGGCCTTCGACATCCCCGAGGTGAAGGTCGCCTTCACCCTCGACGCCAAGGACATCGGCCCGCTGTCCGTGGTCCCCGACCGCATCGCCACCGGACACTGGACCGCAGTCGGCGTGCAGATCCCCCTCGCGGGCGAATGGGAGATCGCGGTGACCGTGCGGACCTCCGACATCGACCAGACGACCGTCACCAAGAACGCGCAGATCGGCTGAACCTGACCATGGCTGACCAGTCCACTCCGGAGGTCACTCCCGCGGCTCCGAAAGCCTCCCTGAAGACAGACGTTTCCTCCGAGGCCTCTTCGAAGACGACCGTTTCCGAAAACACCCCTCCCAAGGGAGGCGTGTCGCGTCGGCGACTGCTCGGCACGGCCGGGGCCACCGGCCTCGCGCTGGGGGCGATCGGCGGCGCCGCGGGCTACGCGTCGGCGCCCTCCGGCGAGAAGGCGGCCCCACTCACCTCGCTCGGCGCGGACGAGGTGATGTTTCACGGGAAACATCAGCCCGGCATCACCGACGCCCTGCAGGCCCACGGCCACCTCGTCGCCTTCGACCTGGCCGCCGGCACGGGCCGCAAGGAGGCGGCCGCGCTGCTGCGCCGCTGGTCGGCGACCACCCAGCGGCTGATGGCGGGCGAGGCGACCGGTCAGGACGACACCGACGTCGCCCGCGACTCGGGACCGTCCTCCCTCACCGTCACCTTCGGCTTCGGACACAGCTTCTTCGCGCGTACGGGACTGGAGAAGCAGCGTCCGGTCGCTCTCGACCCGCTGCCCGACTTCTCCTCGGACCACCTCGACAAGGCACGCAGCAACGGCGACCTGTGGGTGCAGATCGGCGCCAACGACGGCCTGGTCGCCTTCCACGCCCTGCGCGCGATCCAGAAGGACGCGGGCAGCGCCGCCCGTGTGCGCTGGCAGATGAACGGCTTCAACCGCTCGCCCGGCGCCACCGCCCGGCCCATGACGGCCCGCAACCTGATGGGCCAGATCGACGGCACCCGCAACCCCAAGCCGTCCGAGTCCGACTTCGACCGGCGCATCTTCGTCCCCGCCTCCGGCTCGGCCGACCCGGCGTGGATGGCGGGGGGCTCGTACGCCGTCGTACGCCGGATCCGCATGCTCCTCGACGACTGGGAGAAGCTCTCGGGCAAGGCCCAGGAGGACGTCATCGGGCGGAAGAAGTCCGACGGGGCGCCGTTGTCCGGCGGCACCGAGACGACCCCGATGGACCTGGAGAAGACCGGCGCCGACGGCAAACTGATCGTCCCCATCGACGCGCACTCACGGATCACCCGGCCCGACCAGAACGGGGGCGCGGCGATGCTGCGCCGCCCCTTCTCCTTCCACGACGGCATCGACGCGGACGGCGTGCCCGACGCGGGACTGCTCTTCGTCTGCTGGCAGGCGGATCCGGTACGCGGCTTCGTCCCGGTGCAGCGCAAGCTCGACCGGGGCGACGCCCTGTCGCGGTTCATCCGGCACGAGTCGAGCGGCCTGTTCGCGGTGCCGGGCGGGGCGGCGCAGGGGGAGTACGTGGGGCAGCGGCTGCTGGAGGGGTGACGGTCACTCCTCCAGGCGGCGGTTTCCACAGGCACGAGCCGTGTCGCGCCAGGCCCATTAGGGTGAGGACATGCCCGCCAGTTACGCGTATCTCGGTCCCGAAGGCACCTTCACCGAAGTCGCCCTGCGCACGCTTCCGGAGGCTGCCACCCGCGAGCTGGTCCCGATGGTGTCGGTGCCCGCCGCGCTCGACGCCGTGCGCAGCGGCGAGGCCGAGGCCGCGTTCGTGCCCATCGAGAACTCGGTGGAGGGCGGCATCACCACCACCCTCGACGAGCTGGTCGCCGGCACACCGCTGATGATCTACCGCGAGGTGCTTCTCTCGATCACCTTCGCGCTGCTGGTCAGGCCCGGCACGAAGCTGTCGGAGATCAAGACGGTCACCGCGCATCCCGCCGCCCAGCCGCAGGTGCGCAACTGGATGAAGACAAACCTCCCGCAGGTGATCTGGGAGTCCGCGGCCTCCAACGCGGACGGCGCGCGCCTGGTCCAGGAGGGCCGGTACGACGCCGCCTTCGCCGGCGAGTTCGCGGCGGCCCGCTACGGCCTGGTGCCGCTGGAGACCGGGATCCATGACGCGGAGAACGCGCAGACGCGCTTCGTGCTGGTCGGCAGGCCGGCCCGGCCCGCGGCGCCGACGGGCACCGACAAGACGTCCATCGTCCTGTGGCAGCGCGACGACCACCCCGGTGGGCTGCGCGACCTGCTGGACGAGTTCGCCACCCGGGGCGTCAACCTGATGCTGCTGCAGTCCCGCCCGACGGGCGCGGGCATCGGCAACTACTGCTTCTGCATCGACGCCGAGGGCCACATCTCCGACCGGCGGGTGGCCGAGACCCTGATGGGGCTGAAGCGGATCTGCCTCCAGGTGCGCTTCCTAGGGTCGTATCCGCGCGCGGACATCGGGGTCGAGGACGCCGGCGCCGTGCTGCCGGGGACCTCGGACGACGAGTTCATGGCGGCGGCGGACTGGGTGGCGCGCTGCCAGGACGGCCGCTTCTAGCGGTCCGTCGCGTCTGCGGGCGGAGCCTGCGCTCTGGGCGGGGCTTCGCTCGGCCCTGCTCTTTCCTCTTCCACAACCCTCCACAGGTCCGGACCACCAGTCCTACCTGCAGATTTTCACTGTCCACAGAAGTTATCCACAGGGTCGCTTCTCGACCTGGGGACAAGTCGACAACGAAGCACTACATCGTCGACAAATCGGTCTACGGCCCCCAAGTTCCTCCACAACCCCGCAGGTCACCCCTCGTCCACTCTTTTCCATCGATCAATCCTTTGGGGCGAACCATTTCCACTCGAACGTGGGTGTAGAGATGGTTTGATCCGGGAATTCTTCGTCCCGCATGCGGCTTTCGGAATGATCAATTCCGACGTCCACAGATCTTCCGCACAGCCTGTGGATAACTCACCAGAGGTGTGGATTCCTGTGGACAACGCGCCCCCAAGTCCCGCTCCCCGCAAGGAAATCGAGTCAACCGGAACTGCCCATCCGCCCCCTTTCAGGGGTTACCCCCCTTTTCCCTTGACTCGATTACGCAAGTCTGGCATTTCGGTCAAAACGACACAGGAAGCGGCGTACTGCAATATCGAGTCGTGAGCCCGAACCGCACACCGGTAGCCTTGAGGGGTGATTGACCTTCGCCTGCTCCGTGAGGACCCCGACCGTGTTCGCGCCTCCCAGCGCGCCCGTGGAGAGGACGTCGCCCTCGTCGACTCCCTCCTCTCCGCCGACGAGCGGCGCAGGTCGTCCGGCGTCCGCTTCGACGAGCTCCGTTCCGAGCAGAAAGCGCTCGGCAAGCTGATCCCCAAGGCCTCCGGCGACGAGAAGGCCGAGCTGCTGAAGAAGGCGGGCCGGCTGGCCGCCGACGTCAAGGCGGCCGACGCCGCGCAGGGCGAGGCCGACGAGGAGACCAAGCGCCTCCTCCTCCAGCTCGGCAACCTCATCCACCCCGACGTCCCGGTCGGCGGCGAGGAGGACTTCGTCGTCCTGGAGACGCACGGCACCATCCGCGACTTCGGTGCCGAGGGCTTCGAGCCCAAGGATCACCTGGAGCTCGGCGAGGCGCTCGGCGCCATCGACGTCGAGCGCGGCGCCAAGGTGTCGGGCTCGCGCTTCTACTACCTGACGGGCGTCGGCGCGCTCCTGGAGCTCGCGCTCGTCAACGCGGCGATCGCGCAGGCCACCGAGGCCGGCTTCACGCCGATGCTGACCCCCGCGCTGGTCCGCCCGCGCGCCATGGAGGGCACCGGCTTCCTCGGCCAGGCCGCGGAGAACGTGTACCACCTGGAGAAGGACGACTACTACCTGGTCGGCACCTCCGAGGTCCCCCTCGCCGCGTACCACATGGACGAGATCCTCGACGCCGACAAGCTCCCGATGCGCTACGCCGGCTTCTCGCCGTGCTTCCGCCGCGAGGCCGGCACGTACGGCAAGGACACCCGCGGCATCTTCCGCGTGCACCAGTTCGACAAGGTCGAGATGTTCTCGTACGTCGACCCCGCGGACGCGGAGAACGAGCACAAGCGGCTCCTGGACTGGGAGAAGCAGTGGCTGACCGGCCTGGAGCTGCCCTTCCAGGTCATCGACGTGGCCTCGGGCGACCTCGGCGCGTCGGCCTCCCGCAAGTACGACTGCGAGGCGTGGATCCCGACCCAGGGCAAGTACCGCGAGCTGACCTCCGCCTCGAACTGCGACGGCTTCCAGGCCCGTCGGCTCTCCGTGCGGATGCGCGACGGCAAGAAGGTCCAGCCGCTCGCGACGCTCAACGGCACGCTGTGCGCCGTACCGCGCACGATCGTCGCGATCCTGGAGAACCACCAGCAGGCCGACGGCTCCGTGCGGGTGCCCGAGGTGCTGCGTCCGTATCTCGGGGGACGAGAGATCCTGGAGCCCGTGGCCAAGTGAGCAGCCCCGCTCCCTTCCCTTACAAGCTCGTCGCGACCGACCTCGACGGAACGCTGCTGCGCTCCGACGACAAGGTCTCGCAGCGCACGCGTGAGGCGCTCGCCGCGGCCACCGCGGCGGGCGCCGCGCACATCGTCGTCACCGGGCGCGCGGCGCCCTGGACCCGCCACATCCTCGACGACCTCGGCTACGAGGGCATCGCGGTCTGTGCTCAGGGCGCGCAGGTGTACGACGCCGGGGCGCACCGGCTGCTGACGTCGGTGACCCTGGACCGTCAGCTGGCGGGGGTGGCGCTGGCCAAGATCGAGGCGGAGGTCGGTCCGCTGTATCTGGCGGCGAGCCGTGACGGCCTGGACGGCGAGGTGCTGGTGGGTCCGGGATACGCGGTCACCGGCTCGCTCCCGTCGACGCCGTTCACGGACGCGTCCGACCTGTGGACCGCCCCGCTGAACAAGATCTACATACAGCATCCCGAGCTGTCCGACGACGAACTGGCCGAGGCGGCCCTCAGGGCCGCGGGCGGCTTCGTCGGCGTGGCCATGGCGGGCGCGGGCATCGTGGAGCTGCTCCCCCTCGGCCTCTCCAAGGCGACGGGACTGTCCCTGGCGGCACGCCGTCTGGGCGTGAAGGGCGCGGACACCATCGCCTTCGGCGACATGCCCAACGACATCCCGATGTTCGCCTGGTCGGCGCACGGAGTGGCGATGGCGGGCGCCCACGACGACCTCAAGGCAGTCGCGCACGAGGTGACGTCCTCGAACGACGAGGACGGCATCGCGGTGGTGCTGGAGCGGTTGCTCGGCTAGGACCTGTCCGGCCGGACGGGTCCGCCGCTGGTTGCTGTGCCCTTCGGGCGCAGACGTGGTGCGGAGGATGCGCGGATCGAACGCGCGCGGGGAAATCCCCGATCATGGCTTAGCGGGCCAGTGCCTTACCTCTCGGCCAATCCTCCGGGTGGGCGGTCCGCGCGAAGAACGCACGCTCGAAGCGACCGCCCCGGGCAACTCTCTGTGCGGAACGGACCCGCCGGAGGCGTAACTACTCCGGGGTCCGTCGCGAGCTGCCCTGTCGGGAGCTCGACGTACTGCTGCTGATGGGCATCGTCGCGCTCCTCTCCCAGCGGGTGGCGCCTGCCGAACCGGCGGCGTGGACAGAACTACTGTGCCCGTACGCCGAGTTGGGCGCCACCGAATAAACCGTGACAAGCCACGATGAACGGCGCCCGGAGGCGACTACCGCCGGCGCCATCTGCGCCGGCGCCCCTTGCTGAAGAACCAGCCCGCGGGCGGCTCGTCGGAGCGCCATGGCTCGGGGTCGGGTCCCCCGTCGCGCCAGCGGGCGGCGAGCATGCGGGCGCGGGCGGAGGGCTCGGACGTCTCCGCGGACCGTATGAAGTTCTCGTCCAGTACGACGTCGTCCCAGACGCCCCCGGACTCCGCCTGTCCTTCGCTCTTCGGTTCCTCGACCGCCATCCCCGCTGCCTCCTAGCCGCGCATCCCCTCGGCCCAGTGTGACCGGAGCCAGGTGAAGCCGATGTCAAGAAATCCAGCTCCACGCGCGCGTACCGGGTGACAGCGGGCACGCGCGCGTGGAGCACTGTTTCACTCCTCGCCGGCCAGGGTCAGCGTCCGCAGTTTCTGCCCCGCGTACCAGGTGGCGAGGACGGTGACCACGACGAGCAGTACCGTCGCCGTCGGCAGGCCCACCTCCGAGGTGACGAGGTCTCCGCCGGTGACCTTGTGGGCCACGGCGAGCGCCCACTGCTGGACGCTGAGGGTGCGTGCTCCGGCGACCAGCGACCCGAAGAGGGCTTCCCAGACCAGTGCGTAGACGAGTCCGAAGACCACCGCGTGCCGGGTCACGGTTCCCAGGAGCAGGAACATCGCCGCGTACGCGATCGAGGCGACCAGGGCGGCCACGGTGTAGGCGACGGCGATCTGCTGGCCGTTGCCGTTGAGGATCATGCCGGCGATGAAGGTCGGCACCGCGGAGAACGCCATGGTGACGGCGACCGCGACGATCAGCTTGGTGAAGATGATCGTGGGCCGCTTCAGGGGCTTGGCGAGCAGGTACACCACCGAGCCGTCGTCGATCTCGGGCCCGATCGCGCCGGTGCCCGCGATGACGCCGATGATCGGCACCATCGTGGCGAGCGCGAAGCCGCCGAGGACGTCGGAGGCGACCTGGTCGTCGGCGCCGGTCAGCAGGCGCACCACCGAGGCGATCACGATCAGCAGGACGGGCAGGGCGCCCAGGATGAGGGCCCGGCGGCGGCCGAGCAGGCCTCGGTAGGTGAGTCGGGCGACTGTGGGGTCGTACATGTTCGGCCTCCTACGCCGCGACGAGATACGAGAAGACGGATTCGAGCGACTCGTCGGACGGCGAGACCGTCAGCAGTCGGATGCCGTGGTCCTTGGCGACCCGGGGCAGCAGAACCGTGAACCGGCCGAAGTCGACCGCCTGGATGCGCAGCGCGCCCTCCGCGAGGTCCACCTCGATGCCGGATGTCGAGGGGTCGGCGATCAGCGCGGCGGCCAGGGCACGGTCGTCGCTGGAGCGCACCAGGTAGCGGTGCGGGCGGTCGGTCATCAGGCGGCGGATGCGCCGGAAGTCACCGCTCGCCGCGTGCCGTCCGGCGACGATCACCTCGATGTGCGCGGCGAGTTGCTCGACCTCTTCGAGGATGTGGGACGAGAACAGCACGGTGCGTCCCTCGTCGCCCATGCGCCGCAGCAGGTCCATGAGCTGCATGCGCTGGCGCGGGTCCATGCCGTTGAAGGGCTCGTCGAGCAGCAGCAGCGACGGGTCGTGGACGAGCGCGGAGGCCATTTTCACGCGCTGCCGCATGCCCTTGGAGTACGTGGAGATCTTGCGGTCCTGCGCGTACTCCATCTCGACCGTGGCGAGCGCCTTCTGGGCGGCCTTGTCGCCGAGGCCGTGCAACTCGGCGTTGGCGACGACGAATTCGCGGCCGGTGAGGAAGTCGTACATCGCCTCGCGCTCGGGGACGATGCCGATGTGCCGGTAGATCTCTTCGTTGCGCCAGGTCGGCCGGCCGTCGAGCGTGACGGAACCCGTGGAGGGGGCGAGGAAGCCGCCCATCATGTTGATGAGGGTGGACTTCCCGGCGCCGTTCGGGCCGAGCAGGCCGGTGACGCCCGGGCCGATCGTCATGGTGATGTCGTTGACGGCCACCACGTTGCCGAACCAGCGGGAGACATGGTCGATGTTCAGCGTGGTCACAGTCCGACCTTTCGGTAGCGGCGCATCAGGAGGCCGTAGCAGGCGGCGATGAGCCCCAGGACGACGACGAGGAAGACGACGCCCTGTCCGGAAGAGGGGCCTTCCGCTCCGGGGTAGGCGGAGGTCGCGCCGAGGAAGGCGGACTGCACCCCGTCGATGAGCGTGATGGGTGAGAACAGGCCGATCCAGGGGATGGCCGTGGTGCTGTTCTGCGAGTCTGCGATGGCCTGGAGGGTGGAGACGGCGCCGTAGGAGATGGTCAGGACGGCGATGACGGCCGCGATGCCGAAGCCGCGGCGGGGCGTGATCGCCGAGATGACCAGGCCGATGCCGGCGAAGAGCAGGGAGAGCAGTGCCACGGAGACCAGCCCCTGGGCGAATCCCTTCGTCTGGTCCGAGAAGTCGAGCTTGGCCAGCAGGGCCCCTACGTAGAGCACGAGTAGGGGAGCGGCCGTGAGGGCGAACAGCGCCGAGGCGAGGGCCGCGTACTTGGCGCGTACGTAGTCGGCGGTTTCGATAGGGCGTGAGAAGTACAGCGGCACGGTCTTGAAGCGCAGGTCCCGCGAGACGGACTGGGGTCCCTGCGAGGCGACGTAGAGGCTGATGACGGCCTGCATGACGACCGCGTAGCGCGTGTAGTCGAGGGGCAGGTCGTTGGCCTTGGTGGCGACGGCGACCGCGACCATGATGGCCGCGGGCACGCACATCACCACGAAGAGCAGCATCGGCAGCACCTTGGACTTGACCGAGCGGCCGAGGCCGTAGGCGCCGCGCAGGGACTGCGAGTACAGCGAGCGGCGGGCGTAGGCGCGGCCGAGACGGGGGCCGTCGTAGTTGCGGTAGCCGATGTTGTGGATCCGGGTCTGGTCACCGCGCTGGGTGAGGGGCTGCTCAACCGCCATGGCCGACCGCCTCCTTTCGCTGCTCGTCCTGCGCTCGTTGTGCGTCGCTCTCGGCGAAGACCTCCGCGATGTGGTGCCTGCGCTGTTCCATCCGGACCAGGCCGAGGCCGAGGTCGGCGACGACGTCGCGGACGAGGTCGTACGTCTCCTCGCCCTCCGCGGTCAGCAGCAGGATGTGGCCGGCGCCCGGCAGTCCGCTGCCGTCGTGCGTCTCGATCCCGCGCGCGTGCAGCACCTCGCGCACCGCGCGGGTGCCGTCCGGGTGTTCGTCGGTGTCGGTGACCTCTAGGGCGAGGGTCGCCGTGGACTGCGTGAAGTCCGTGGTGGAGCTGGAGCGCAGAAGTTTGCCGCCGTCGATGACGACGACGTGGTCGCAGGTCCGCTCCAGCTCGCCGAGGAGATGGGAGGTGACCAGGACCGAGATGCCGAAGTCGGTGTGCACGCGGCGGATCAGGCCGAGCATCTCGTCGCGGCCGACGGGGTCGAGGCCGTTGGTCGGCTCGTCGAGGAAGACGACCTGGGGGTCGTGGACGAGGGCCTGCGCGAGCTTGACGCGCTGCTTCATGCCCGTCGAGTAGCCGCCGATGGGGCGGTAGCGCTCCTCGTACAGGCCGACGTGGCGCAGGGTGTCCGCGGTGCGCTCGCGGGCGGCGGCCGGGGGCAGCCCGGACATCCGCGCCATGTGCACGACGAACTCGGTCGCCGAGACGTCGGGCGGCAGGCAGTCGTGCTCCGGCATGTACCCGACCCGCTCGCGGATCTCGCCACCCCTGGTGGCGACGTCGAGGCCGAGCACTTCGGCACGGCCCTCGGTGGCGGGGGACAGACCCAGCAGAATCTTGATCAGTGTGGACTTGCCGGCTCCATTGGCTCCGACGAGTCCGGTCACACCGGGCCCGACGTCCACGGAGAGCCGGTCAAGAGCGGTCACCCTCGGGAACCGCTTGCTCAGGCTTTCGGTCGCGATCACAGTCACGTCCACGACGCTAGTGGCGCACGCCACAGCAGTCGTCAACCCGTGGAGCTGTATCGGCATCACTCTCCAGTCGTACGGGCCCGTAGGGGTCCCCCTCAGGTCGAACACGCCCGGGGTTTTCCACAGGCAGCCGCATGCCTATTGACGCAGCCTCTAACAATTGTCACATTCATCAGTGTCAAGTTACGGGCGCGTAGCGCACACGCCGGGTACGGCCGGACAGGCGACGGGCACGGTACGGACGGACATGGGACGGACGGTGGCATGACTACTGCTGTGGCAGGTGAACTCTCCACGGAGCTGCGGGGGTTCCGGGAAGTGCAGCGCCTCGCGTACGAATGCGCGGAGGCCGTCGCGGCGCAGCTGAAGCCCGGCGTGACCGAGCGCGAGGCGGCGCGCATGCAGCGCGTGTGGCTGCGTGAGCGCGGGGTGCGGGACTGGTTCCACCTGCCGTTCGCCTGGTTCGGTGACCGCACGGCGTTCGTGAACTTCCGGATACCGCTGCAGTTCTTTCCCACCGACCGGCGGCTGGAGCCCGGGATGCCGTTCATCCTGGACATGGCGCCGGTCCACAGGGGATACACGGCGGACATCGGCTACTCCGGCTCGCTGGGCATCAACCCCGTGCAGGACAGACTGCTCGCCGACCTGGAGGCGCACCGGGAGCTGCTCCTGCGCGAGGTGCGCGAGCGGCGCCCGCTGCGGGAGATCTACGAGGACGTGGACCGGCTCATGGTCCGCCAGGGCTATGCGAACCGGCATCGCGCCTACCCCTTCGGGGTGATCGCCCACAAGGTCGGCCGGGTCAAGGAGCGTTCCTGGTCGCCGCATCTGTTCGGGTTCGGCACGCAGTCCCTCAAGGGGCTGGCGAGCGACGCGGTCCACGGGCACCGCGACGGCTGGTCGCCGCTGTGGTCGCCGTACAGGTTCTCCGACCATCCGCCCCGGCCCGGGCTGTGGGCGGTCGAGCCGCATCTCGGATTCCGGGGTACGGGCGCGAAGTTCGAGGAGCTCCTGGTCGTCACCGACTCCCGGGACCCGGAGCAGAGCGCTTTCTGGCTGGACGACGATCTGCCGCACGTGCGGCGCTGGGCGGAGGACAAGTGAGTCTCACGGGGGCGCGCGAGCGCTGGGTGCGGACGGGCGGAGTCGAGCTGTGCGTCGCCGAGTTGGGCGACGACACACAGCCCACCGTGGTGCTCGTGCACGGTTATCCGGACAGCAAGGAAGTGTGGTCCGAGGTCGCACCGCGCCTCGCCGAGCACTTCCATGTCGTGCTGTACGACGTGCGTGGGCACGGCAGGTCCACGGCGCCGCAACCGCTGCGCGGCGGCTTCACGCTGGAGAAGCTGACGGACGACTTCCTGGCGGTCGTGGATGCGGTCAGCCCGGACCGGCCGGTGCATCTGGTGGGCCACGACTGGGGTTCGGTGCAGTCGTGGGAGTTCGTCACTGTCGAGCGCACCGAGGGCCGGATCGCGTCCTTCACCTCGATGTCCGGACCGTCCCTCGACCATTTCGGCCACTGGATCAAGGAGCGCGTGAAGCGGCCCACTCCGCGCAGGATCGGTCAACTACTCGGCCAGGGCGCCAAGTCCTGGTACGTGTACCTGCTGCACACGCCCGCGCTGCCCGAGCTGGCCTGGCGCGGCCCCCTCGGCAAGCGCTGGCCGAAGATCCTGGAGCGCGTCGAGAAGGTGCCCGCGGGCGACTACCCGACCCGGTCGCTGGCCTCGGACGCCGCGCACGGCGCCTGGCTGTACCGCGACAACGTCAGGGCGCGCCTGAGCCAACCGCGCGCCGACGCGTACGCCCACGCGCCCGTGCAGCTCATCACGCCCCTCGGCGACGCCTTCCTTTCCGAGCGGCTCTACGACGGCCTGGAGGAGTGGGTCCCGCAGCTGGTTCGCCGCACGCTCCCGGCCAAGCACTGGATCCCGCGTACCCGCCCCGACCAACTGGCGGCCTGGATCACGGAGTTCGTGCACGCCAACGAGGGCCGCAGGCCGCTGCCGACGGTGAGCGGCAAGTACGCCGACCGGTTCGGCGGGCAGCTCGTGCTGGTCACCGGCGCGGGCAGCGGCATCGGGCGGGCCACCGCCTTCGCGTTCGCCGAGGCCGGCGCGCGCGTGGTCGCCGTGGACCGCGACGCGGAGGGTGCCGCCCGCACGGCCGAGCTGGCACGGCTGATCGGCTCCCCGGAGGCCTGGGCGGAGACCGTCGACGTCTCCGACGAGCAGGCCATGGAGGAGCTCGCCGAGAAGGTCGCCGCCGAGTACGGCGTGGTGGACGTACTGGTGAACAACGCCGGGATCGGCCTGTCCGGGTCCTTCTTCGACACCACCGCGCAGGACTGGAAGAAGGTCCTCGACGTCAACCTGTGGGGCGTGATCCACGGTTGCCGTCTCTTCGGCAAGCAGATGGCGGAGCGCGGACAGGGCGGCCATATCGTCAACACGGCGTCGGCGGCGGCGTACCAGCCGTCCAAGGCGCTTCCCGCGTACAGCACCTCCAAGGCGGCGGTGCTGATGCTCAGCGAGTGCCTGCGCGCGGAGCTGGCCGGCCAGGGCATCGGTGTCTCGGCGATCTGCCCCGGCTTCGTGAACACCAACATCACCTCGACCGCGCACTTCGCAGGGGTCGACGCCGACGAGGAGAAGCGGCGCCAGAAGAAGTCCGCCAAGCTGTACGGGCTGCGCAACTACCCGCCGGAGAAGGTCGCCGACGCGATCCTGCGCGCCGTCGTCCGCAACCAGGCGGTCGTGCCGGTCACCCCGGAGGCGCGCGGCGCCCGTCTCATGTCCCGCTTCGCGCCCGGGACGCTGCGCGCGATCGCCCGGATGGAGCCGCCGCTGTGAGCGACGAACAGCACACGATCGCCCCGCGCCGGGTCTCCTTCGACTGGGAGCGGACCCCGCTGCACTGGAT
This sequence comes from Streptomyces sp. SAS_270, assembly GCF_052543295.1. Classification (NCBI taxonomy): domain Bacteria; kingdom Bacillati; phylum Actinomycetota; class Actinomycetes; order Kitasatosporales; family Streptomycetaceae; genus Streptomyces; species Streptomyces sp. SAS_270. The sequence goes on along the minus strand of NZ_JBMNDS010000002.1, from coordinate 79,394 downwards.
CCCGGGCGAGCCCACCGCCACCCATGTCATCAACGTGCTGCATCTGCTGCTGCCGGCGGGCGAACGGTGGTTCGTGAAGGTCTTCAAGGAAGGGCTGCCGCTGGTCACGGACCCCGAACTCCTCGCGGACGTCAAGGGTTTCATGGGGCAGGAGGCCACGCACAGCGTGCAGCACTCCTACGTCCTCGACCACCTGGCCGCGCAGCACCTGGACACCACGGACTTCACGAAGTACGTCGACTTCCTCTTCGAGAAGCTGCTCGGCGAGAAGCCTCCTCCGGGGCTTCCGATACCGGCTCCGGAGTGGCTGCGCTTCCGGCTCGCGGTGGTCGCCGCGATCGAGCAGTTCACGGCGGTCCTCGGCGACTGGGTGCTGGCCGCCGAGGCGCTCGACCGCGCCGGCTGCGACGAGGTCATGCTCGATCTGCTGCGCTGGCACGGCGCCGAGGAGGTCGAACACCGCGCGGTCGCCTTCGACATGTACCAGCACTGCGGCGGCGAAGGCCTGCCCCGGTACGCGCGCCGGGTGGCGGGCATGGCGGTCACCGCGCCGGTGCTGTTCTACCTGTGGGCGTGGGGCGCCGCCTATCTCATACGGCACGACCCGAAGCTCGCCGGGCGCCTGCGCTACTCACTGGCCGCACACAACAGAGCCGTACGAAAAGGGTTGTTGCCCACCTGGAGGGAGCTCGGCGCGGCCATGCCCCGGTATCTGCGGCGGTCGTACCATCCCTCGCAGGAGGGCTCGCTGCGCAGGGCCGTCGCGTATCTGGCGCAGTCTCCGGCGGCGCGGACCGCGGCGGGGGCGATCGGACGCACGGCCATCGCGTGACACCTTCGGGCGCCTCGAAACGGCACGGCAGGGCGGGGAAGGGCGGGCAGCGGATGAACGACGAGTCGGCCGGCGGCGCGTACCGGATCGAGGATCTGGCGCACCGCAGCGGCGCCACGGTCCGCACGATCCGCGCCTACCAGGACCGCGGGTTGCTCCCCCGCCCCGAGCGGCGCGGCCGCGCCAACGTGTACGCGGACGCGCATCTGGCCCGGCTGCGACAGATCGCCGACCTCCTCGACCGCGGCTACACGCTGGCCTCCATCAAGGAACTCCTGGAAGCCTGGGACGCGGGCCGGGGCCTCGGCGGGATCCTCGGCCTGGTCGCGGAGATCCACGGGCCGTGGACCGACGAGAAGGCCGTCCGCATCTCGCGCGCCGAGCTGGACGAGTTGTTCGGCGGCAGGCCGGACGACGCGGCCGTGGCCGACGCCGTGGAGCTCGGCGTGCTGGAGCGCGTCGCGGACCGGACCGACGCGTACGTGGTGCCCAGCCCCCAAGAGCTGTCCGTGGCCGTCGAGTTGCACGAAGCCGGGGTCCCGCTGTCCGCGATCGCTGGCCATCTGCGGGAGTTGAGGGGTCAGGTCGAGCACATCGCCTCGCGTTTCCTGGAGTTCACGACCGAGCACGTGTTCGCGCGCTATCTGGGCGAGCACCCGCCGACCGACGCGGAAGCGGCCGAGGCGGCCTCCCTCGTACGACGTCTGCGCCCGCTGGCGCAGCAGACGGTGGACGCCGAACTCGCCCGGGCCATGCAGTTGTTCGCCACCCGGCACCTGCGCCGCCACCTCGGTGCTGAGTCGGCCCAGCCGGATGGAGAGGACACGCGAACACTGGAGATCCCGGCCACCACAATGCGGGCTGTGCAGAGCCTGGTTGGCGCGGAGGGTGTCGCCGCGTTCGTCGCCGCGGCCGCCGAACGGGAGGTGCAGGCCAGGACCTTGGACCACCTCGCTTCAAATCATGCCAAAACGAACAAACTTGACGAACTGCCCTAATCTGCAGATCAGTTGTCCACAGAATCGCCAATTCCCCTGTGGATAACCACACTTGGCTGTGGATCAAACCTTCGCTCCAAAATCAAATGCGTGAGCAGCGTCTCTCCAGGCACTCTGAGGAGATGGATGAAAGACGCACCGTAAAGGTGTCGAAGTACCTCTCGAAGCATCTGCGACATCAGCCCGAGCGCATCGGGCTCGCGCTCGACGAGGGCGGCTGGGTCGAGATCGACACACTGATCGCCGCGGCCGCCGCGCACGGGTTCCACTTCACGCGCGCCGAGCTCGACCACGTGGTCACCGCGAACGACAAGCAGCGTTTCGCCGTCGAAGGCGCCCGGATCCGCGCCAGCCAGGGCCACTCCGTCGACATCGACCTCGGCCTGCCCCCGGCCACCCCGCCCGCGTACCTCTACCACGGCACGGTGCCCCGCAGCCTCGACGCGATCCGCGCCGAGGGTTTGCTCCCCATGAACCGGCATGCCGTGCACCTCTCCCCGGACCGCGAGACCGCCACCCGCGTCGGCGCCCGCCGCGGCCGCCCCGTCGTCCTGTCCGTCGACACCGGCGCCATGCACCGTGACGGCCACGTCTTCCACGTCAGCGCGAACGGGGTCTGGCTCACCGAGGCCGTACCCCCGCGCTACCTGCGCTTTCCCGATCCGCGCTGACCGGCCGCCGCGACACCGCTGCGCGGCGCGGGCGTGGCCCCGCACCGGGGCACGGCGCGGCAGCACCCCCCGCCGCCGCTTAGGCTCAGTGGCATGAGTCTGCGTCTGAGCACCGTGATCCTGCCGTACGTCCGCTGGCACGAGGGCGGTCGTTCCACCTGGCAGCGTGCCGAGCAGCTCGGCTTCCACACCGCGTTCACCTACGACCACCTGTCGTGGCGGACCTTCCGGGACGGGCCGTGGTTCGGCGCCGTACCGACCCTGACCGCCGCGGCCGCCGTCACCGACCACCTGCGCCTCGGCACCCTCGTGACCTCGCCGAACTTCCGGCATCCCGTGACCCTCGCCAAGGACCTGATCTCCCTCGACGACATCTCCGGCGGCCGGATCACCCTGGGCGTCGGCGCGGGCGGCACCGGCTTCGACACCACCGCGCTCGGCCAGGAGCCCTGGACGCCGCGCGAGCGCGCCGACCGCCTCGCCGAGTTCGTCCCGCTGCTCGACCGCCTGCTCACAGAGGACTCCGTCTCCTACGGCGGCGACTTCTACTCGGCGCACGAGGCCCGCAACATCCCCGGCTGCGTCCAGCGCCCCCGGCTGCCCTTCGCGGTGGCCGCCACCGGACCGCGCGGACTGAAACTCGCCGCGCAGTACGGACAGGCGTGGGTGACCACCGGCGACCCCCGGCTGTACGAAACGGGGACTCCTGAACAGTCGATTCAAGCCATTCGTGGACAGGCCGAGAAGCTGGCCGACGCGTGCGCCGCGATCGGCCGCGACACGAAGGAACTCGACAAGATCCTCCTCACCGGCTTCACCCCGGACCGCGGCCGTCCGCTGGAGTCCCTCGATGCGTTTGTCGACTTCGCGGGCCGCCACGCGGAGCTCGGCTTCACCGACATCGTGATCCACTGGCCCATCCCCGACTCGGACTTCGCCGCGGACGAGAAGGTCTTCGAGCGCATCGCCATGGAAGCCACCGCCCAACTCGGCTGAGCGCGCCGCCGACTCGGCGCAGGGCCCCGCGGGCTGAGCCGAGAGCCCGGTCGGCCGGGCGGAGAAACCCGGTCGACCGACCGGGAAACGCGGTGTGCGACCGCGCAGGTGAGGACGGTAACCACTCACCTGTGCGGACCGCCGCACGCCCGTGCGCGCATATGCGGGAGAATGGCGGGGTGACCTCAGCGACTCGACGGCCCGAGATCCCGGCCTCCACCGTTCCTCCCCGGCTGATCGCCACGGACCTCGACGGCACCTTGCTGCGCGACGACAAGTCCGTCTCCCCGCGCACGGTCGCCGCACTCGCGGCCGCCGAGCAGGCCGGCATCGAGGTCTTCTTCGTCACCGGCCGCCCGGCCCGCTGGATGGACGTGGTCGCCGACCATGTCCACGGCCACGGCCTGGCGATCTGCGGCAACGGCGCCGCCGTGGTGGACCTGCACGGCGGCCCCGGCGGCCACCGCTTCGTGAAGGTCCGGGAACTGGCACCCGCCATCGCGCTCGACGTGGCCCAGACGCTGCGTGCCGCCGCGCCCGGCACCGCCTTCGCCGTCGAGCGCACCTACGGCCTCCACCTGGAGCCGACGTACCCGTCGCTGCACATGGAGCCCCCGGAGCAGTTCGCACCCGCCGAGAAGCTCCTCGCCGAGGACTCCCTCGACGCCGACCAGCCGGTGCTCAAGCTGCTCGCCTATCACGCGGAGCTCGCCCCGGACGACTTCCTCGCGCTCGCCCGCGACGCCGTCGGCGACCTCGCCTCCATCACCCGGTCGAGCCCCAGCGCCCTCCTGGAGATCAGCGGCCCCGGTGTCTCCAAGGCCAGCACGCTCGCGCTGTGCTGCGCCGAGCGCGGCATCGCCCCCGAGGAGGTCGTGGCCTTCGGGGACATGCCGAACGACGTCGAGATGCTCACCTGGGCGGGCGCGTCGTACGCGATGGGCAACGCGCACCCCGCCGTGATCGCGGCGGCCTCCGGACGCACCGTCGCCAACAACGACGACGGAGTGGCGGTCGTGATCGAGCGGCTCATCGCCGAGCGGCTGTAGCCGCCCGGACCGCGGCCGGACCGCGGTCGCCTACAGCGGGACCCCGTGCTCGGCCAGCCACGGCACGGGGTCGACGCCCGAGCCCAGTTCCGGCGTGAGCCGTACCTCGAAGTGCAGGTGCGGCCCGGTCGAGTTGCCGGTCGTTCCCGACTGTCCGATCCACTGCCCGGGCCCCACCCGCTCCCCCTGGTCGACGGTGACGGCGGCGAGATGCGCGTACTGCGTGTAGTAGCCGCCCTCGTGCCGGATCACGATCTCGATGCCGAAGGCACCGCCGCAGGAAACCTTCACCACACGGCCCGCGCCGACCGCCCGCACCGGCGTGCCGATGGGTACCGCGAAGTCCTGCCCGGTGTGCCGGTGCGCCCAGCGCTCGCCCCCGCTGCCGAAGCCCGCGGAGAGTTCGTACGTCTCCACCGGCGCGACCCACGCGCGCGTGGAGCCCGCATCGGGCTGGTCCAGACGTACGGAGCCACGGCACGAGCCCGCCGCCACGGAGGCGTCCGCCCGGCCCTGGAGCGCCGACCGCGCCTCGTCGAGCTTGGCTGCGACGGTCCGCTTGATCTCGGCCAGTTCGCCGCTGCGCTTCTCCAGCGCCTGCCACTGCGACGCGGCCTTCGCCTCGTCGGTGGCGAGTCTGGCCTCGGCCCGGCGGCTCTTGGCGACCGCGTTGTTCACCGCCAGATCCGCCTGCCACACGGCGCGCTGACCGCGCATCAGCTCCTCGGGGCTGTCCGCGAGCAGCAGCTGCGCCGTGTACGGCAGGTCGCCGCCCTGCCGGTACTGGGTGCGCGCGATCCGGCCGAGGTCCTCGTGCAGCACCGCGATGTCCTGCCGTTCGCGCGCCAGAAGCTGTTCGAGGCGTTGCGCCCTGGCCCGCTGTGCGTCGGCTTCCTTCCGGCCCGCCTCGTACTGCTGCGCCGCGAGGGAGGCGTCCTCGTACAGCCGCGCCACCTGGGCGCTGAGGCCGGAGTCGTCGCCCGACTCGCCCTCGGCGTCCGCGGGCCGGGTCACGGCCACCACGAGCGCGCACAGCAGCGCCGGCACGAGCAGGGGATGGCGGCGAAGTGAGCGCATGTCAGCGATCGTGTCCTGCGTCCGGGGCCGCGGTCCTGTTCAAGTCGTACGCCTGGGGGACACGACGCCCCTGTTCGGCCCAGCGGACTCGGCCGAACAGGGGTGTGGTCCGGGCGTGTTGAGCGGGGGAGCGAAGGCGGCCTGCCATGGGGCGTACCAGGCGGGCGGGCACGGTGAAGCGGTCAGTGGGGCGGTCGGCACGGTGAGGTGGTCAGTGCGGCGCCTGCCACACCACCACCGTGCCGCTCCGGCCCTCGTCCTCACCGGCCCCCGGTCCGAACCAGCTGTCGCCGCCCAGGGACTCGGCGCGCCGCTTGAGGTTGCTCAGGCCGCTGCGCCTGCCGCCGTCGGGGATGCCGACGCCGTCGTCCGTGACGGTGAGCCTTACGCCCGACCGTCCGTCCGGCAGGAGCGCGCTCGCGTCGACGACGACGTCGATGCGGGAGGCGCCGGCGTGCCGGAAGGCGTTGGAGAGGGTCTCGCGCAGGGCCGCGATGAGGTTCTTGCCGGTCAGCTCGCCGACCGCGGTGTCGACGGGGCCGACGAAGCGGTGCGAAGGCCTGAAGCCGAGGGGTACGGCGGCCAGCTTGATCTCGCGCAGGACGCGGGTGCTCAGGCCCGACGGCACCTCGGCGGGCCCCTCCTGCAACGCGAAGACGGCGGTGCGGATCTCCTGGATCGTCACGTCCAGTTCGTCGACGGCCTTGCCCACGCCCTTCTGCACGTCGGGCACCACCGACCGCCGCTGGGCGCTCTCCAGCATCATCCCGGTGGCGAACAACCGCTGGATGACGAGGTCGTGCAGGTCACGGGCGATTCGGTCGCGGTCCTCGTACACCGCGAGCCGCTCCCGGTCGCGCTGCGCCTCGGCCATCATCAGCGCGAGCGCGGCCTGCGCGGCGAACCGCGCGGCGAGCGTGCGCTCGGTCTCGGTGAACGGGCAGCCGCCGCGGGCCCGCGGGGTGACGAGGCTCCCGAGCACCCGGCCGCCGCTCTGCAGCGGCAGCATCATGGTGGGCCCGAAGGCGCGGGCGAGATCGGTGGGCATGCGTGGGTCGGTGGCCGCGTCCTCGACGAACACGGCCTCACCGTCGAGGAGTTCGGCCACCAGCTCGCTCTCGGGCGGAATGACCACGCCGAGCACCTTGGAGGGGTGCTCCGCGGCGACGGCGACGATCTCCAGGCCGCCTTCCGCGGCGGGCAGCAGCACGATCCCGGCCGCCGAGCCGGAGAGCCTTCGGGCCTGTTCGGCGACGACCTGGAGGGCGTCGTCCGCGTCGCCGCCCGAGAGGAGTGCCGTGGTGACGGCCACCGAGCCGTCGATCCAGCGTTCGCGCTGCTGAGCGGCCTCGTACAGCCGGGCGTTGCCGATGGCGATGCCGGCCTCCGTGGCGAGCACCCGGACCATGTCGAGGTCGTAGTCGTCGAACGGTGCGCCGCCGTGCTTCTCGGTGACGTAGAGATTGCCGAAGATCTCGCCCTGGACACGGATGGGCACCCCCAGGAAGCGGCGCATCGTCGGGTGGTGCTCAGGGAATCCGCACGAGCGCGGATCCTCGGTCAGATCCGTGAGCTTCACCGGTTCCGGGTCGTGGATCAGTGCCCCGAGGAGACCCGTCCGTCCGTCGGGCAGCCGTCCGATCAGCCGGGCGGTCTCCTCGTCGGCCCCGTGGAAGACGAAGTCCGTGAGTCCTTCCCCGTCCTCGCCGACGACCCCGATGGCCGCGTACCGCGCGTCCGCCAGCTCGGCCGCCGTCTCGCAGATCCTCTCCAGCGTGGAATGCAGCTCCAGCCCGGTGCCGACCGACCGCATCGCCTCCAGCAGCTGCGGCACGCGCGCGCTCAGCCCTCCGGACAGGCCGTGACCGTTGCGGGTTGCCGGGGCCGCCGCGTCCGGGCTGCCTTCGGGGGCGGGCGAGGCGGAGGCTGCTGACATGCCTTGAGAGTAGTTAGTCCTTTATATAAGGGAAAGTCGGAATTCTATGGTCGAGCCGCTCCCACCAGCAGCTCTCCAGCCGCCTCCTGCTCGACCATCGCGCGCAACGGCCCGTCCACGACGGCCAGTTCCGCGAACGGACCCCGCTGCACCACGCGCCCCTCCGCCAGCACGACGACCTCGTCGACCGCGTCCAGCCCGGCCAGCCGGTGCGTGATCAGCAGCGTCGTACGGCCCTCGGTCGCAGCCAGCAGATCCGCCGTGAGCGCGTCCGCCGTCGGCAGGTCGAGGTGTTCCGCGGGCTCGTCCAGGACGAGGACGGGGAAGTCGGCGAGCAGGGCGCGGGCGAGCGCCAGCCGCTGCCGCTGCCCGCCGGACAGCCGGGCCCCGTGCTCGCCGATCATCGTGTCCAGCCCGTCGGGCAGTCCGTCCGCCCAGTCGAGGAGCCGGGCCCGTGCGAGCGCGTTGCGCAGCTCGGCCTCGCTCGCGTCCCTGCGGGCCAGCAGCAGGTTCTCGCGCACCGAGCTGTCGAAGAGGTGCGCGTCCTGGGCACAGAGCCCGACCATGCGGCGTACGGCGTCGGTGTCCATCTCGCGGGCGTCCGTGCCCCCCAGGGTGTAGGTCCCGGCGCCCGCGTCCAGGAACCGCAGCAGCACCTGCGCGAGCGTCGTCTTGCCGGACCCGGAGGGGCCAACGACGGCGATCCTGCGGCCCTGTCCGAGCGTGAGGTCGACTCCGGCGAGCGCGTCCCGGTCCTGTCCTCCGTAGCGGGCGTCGATGCCCTTGAGGACAAGCGGGAAGGGGGACGCGGGCGTCGGCCGGGGCCGCTCCGGTTCGCGTACGGGGTCGGGCGCGTCCAGCACCTCGTACACGCGCTCCGCGCTCTTGCGCACCCGCTGCCGGTGCTGGACGGCGAGCGGCATCCCCAGGACGGCCTCGAACGCGGCCAGCGGGGTGAGGACGACCACGGCCATCGCCACACCGCTCAGCCGCCCGGCGGCGACCGCCTGGGCGCCCACGAGGGCCGTGGCCGTCACGGTCAGCCCCGACACGAGCGCGGTGAGCCCGTCGCCGAGGGCAGTGGCGGTGGCGGCTCGGGAGGCGATGCGGGTGAGCACGGTGTCGGCCTGCCGTGCCTGTGCGGTACGGGCGGGCAGCGCGCCGGCGACCGTCAACTCGGCCGTTCCCGTGAGGAGGTCGGCCACCCGGGTCGCCAGGACGCCTCGCGCGGGAGCCAGCCGGTGTTCCGCGCGGCGTGCCACGGCGCCGGTCACGAGCGGGACGCCGACCCCGGCGGCCAGCAGCCCGGCGGCGAGGACGGCCCCGGCCGCGGGCAGCAGCCAGACGGTGAAGGCGACGGACGCCGCGGACACGACCGCCGCCGCCCCGGCGGGCAGCAGCCACCGCAGCCAGTAGTCCTGCAGCGTGTCCACGTCGGCGACGAGCCGCGACAGGAGATCGCCGCGCCGGGTCGTGCGCAGCCCGGCGGGCGCGAGCCGTTCGAGGCGCCGATAGACCGCGACCCTGGTGTCGGCCAGCATCCGCAGCACCGCGTCGTGCGACACGAGGCGCTCGGTGTAGCGGAAGACGGCCCGCCCGATGCCGAACGTCCGCGTCGCCGTCACGGCCACCATCAGATACAGCACCGGGGGCTGCTGGGAGGCCCGTGAGATGAGCCACCCGGAGGTGGCCATCAGCCCGACGGCGCTGCCCAGCGCGAGAGCGCCGAGCAGGAGGGCCAACGCGAGCCGGCCGCGTCGGGCTCCGGCCATGGCACGCACCCGTCCGAGCACGCCATGCCGTACGGCGGTGTCCGCGTCGGCAGCGCCCTCGGTCTCCTCCGGGTTCGCGGCCTCAAAGGCGCCGAAGTCGTCCTGGTGAAGCGGCGACCGGACGGGCGCGGAGGCGCCGTGGCCCCCCTCCGTGGCCTCCAGTCGCACCACCCGGTCCGCAACCGCCAGCAGCGCGGGCCGGTGCACGACGAGCAGGACCGTCCGCCCCACGGCGAGCCTGCGCACCGCGTCGACGACCTCCGCTTCCGTCACACCGTCGAGCGCGGCCGTCGGTTCGTCGAGCAGCAGGACCGGCCGGTCCGCGAGGAACGCCCGGGCGAGCGCGAGCCGTTGCCGCTGGCCTGCGGAGAGTCCCGCACCGTCCTCACCGAGGACCGTTTCGGTCCCGTCGGGCAGCGCGTCCACGAATGTCAGGGCTCCGGCGTCGGAGAGGGCACTGCGCACCGCGGCGTCGTCGGCGTCGGGCCGTGCGAGCCGGACGTTCTCGGCAATGGATCCGGCGTACAGATGGGGCCGCTGCGGAACCCACGCGACGCGTGAGCGCCACTGCTCCGGATCGGCCGCGGCGAGATCGACTCCCCCGACGCGCAGGTGTCCGGCGGTCGGCTCCACAAAGCCCAGCAGGACGTTCAGCAGCGTGGTCTTGCCGGCGCCGCTCGGGCCGACGAGGGCGACCGTCTCCCCGGGCGCGACCGAGAAGGAGGCTTGCGAGACGGCGTCCGTCGCTCGCCCCGGGTAGCGGACCGAGACTCCGGCGAAGGAGATCTCCCCGTCCCCCACGACCGCGGTGCCGGGCTCCGGGAGTGATGTCTCCAGGACGGCGAAGATCTCCTCCGCTGCCGCGAGTCCCTCCGCGGCAGCGTGATACTGCGCTCCCACCTGCCGCAGCGGCAGATACGCCTCGGGCGCCAGGACGAGGATGACGAGGCCCACATAGAGGTCCGTCTCGCCGTGGACGAGCCGCATTCCGATGGTCACCGCGACCAGGGCGACCGAGATCGTGGCGAGCAGTTCCAGTGCGAAGGACGACAGGAAGGCGATCCGCAGCGTCCGCATGGTCGCCTGGCGGTACTCGCCGGTGATCCGCTTGATCGACTCGGCCTGCGCCTTGGCCCGGCCGAACACCTTGAGCGTGGGCAGTCCCGCGACCACGTCCAGGAAATGTCCCGACAACCGTGACAGCAGCCGCCACTGACGGTCCATCTGCGAGCGCGTGGCCCAACCGATCAGGATCATGAAGAGGGGGATCAGCGGCAGGGTGCCGACGATGATCGCCGCGGACACCCAGTCCTCGGTGACGATCCGCGCGAGCACGGCCACCGGGACCACGATCGCGAGCCCCAACTGCGGGAGATAGCGCGAGAAGTAGTCGTCGAGTGCGTCGACTCCCCGTGTGGCGAGGGCGACCAGCGAGCCCGTGCGCTGTCCGCTCAGCCATCCCGGGCCGAGCCGCGCGGCACGCTCCAGGAGCCGCCCGCGCAGCTCCGACTTCACCGCCGCGCTCGCCCGGTGCGCGGCGAGCTCGGTGAGCCACGCGGCGGCCGCGCGGCCCATGGCGACCGCTGCCAGCAGGGCCAGCGGTGTACGCAGTTCGGTGACCGACATCCCGTGCTGGAAGGCGCCCACCACCACCTCGGCGATGAGCATCGCCTGGGCAATGACCAGCGCCGCTCCGGCAACCCCCAGCCCCACGACCGCCATGAGGAAGAAGCGTGTGGCGCGGGCGTACCGGAGCAGACGCGGATCAATTGGTTTCACGTGAAACACACCCTTGGCTCGTCAGGCATGTTTCACGTGAAACATGCCGTGCGTCGGACTCAGTGCGCGAGACCAGCGCATAGGACTCGATACACCGGCCTCAGTGCGCCACATCCGCGGCGATGTGCTGCGTACCGATCCGCTTGCGGAACACCCAGTAGGTCCAGCTCTGGTAGAGCAGGACGAGCGGCGTCGCGATCCCCGCACACCAGGTCATGATCTTCAGGGTGTACGGACTCGACGAGGCGTTGGTGACGGTCAGGCTCCACTCGTCATTGAGCGACGAGGGCATGACGTTCGGGAAGAGCGTCAGGAAGAGCATCGCGACGGCCGCCACGATGGTGAGTCCCGACAGCGCGAACGCCCATCCCTCCCGCCCCGCATTGACCATGATCAGCGCCACGACCAGGGCGACGACTGCCACCACCAGGGCGACCAGCGACTTTCCGTCTCCGTTGTCGACCTGCGTCCAGAGCAGGAAGACCAGCGCCAGAACGGCGGTCACCAGCCCGAGTCGCAGCGCCAGCTTCCGCGCCCGCGTCCGGATGTCCCCGACGGTCTTGAGACCGACGAACACCGTCCCGTGGAAGGTGAACAGCGTCAGCGTGACCAGACCGCCCAGCAGCGCGTACGGGTTGAGCAGGTCCCAGAGGTTGCCCACGTACTCGAAGCTGGCGTCGATCTTCACTCCGCGCACGATGTTGCCGAAGGCCACGCCCCACAGGAACGCCGGGATCAGCGAGGTCCAGAAGATCGCCGTCTCCCAGTTGCGCTGCCAGTTCTCCTCGGGCCGCTTGGCGCGGTACTCGAAGGCGACACCGCGCACGATCAGGCACACCAGGATGACCAGCAGCGGCAGATAGAAGCCGGAGAAGAGCGTGGCGTACCAGTCCGGGAAGGCGGCGAAGGTCGCACCGCCCGCCGTGAGCAGCCACACCTCGTTGCCGTCCCAGACGGGCCCGATCGTGTTGATCAGCACCCGCTTCTCGGCACGGTCACGGGCCAGCAGCTTGGTGAGGATGCCGACCCCGAAGTCGAAGCCCTCCAGGAAGAAGTATCCGATCCAGAGGACCGCGATGAGGACGAACCAGACGTCGTGAAGTTCCATGACTCAGCAGCTCCCTGGGCCTAGTACGAGAAGGCCATCGGCTTGTCGGCGTCACGGGTGTCGCCGCCGATCTTCGTGGGCGGGTTGAGGTCGGCCTCGGTGAGCTCGGGCGGGCCGGCCTTGACGTACTTCACGAGCAGCTTGACCTCGACGACGGCGAGGATCGCGTAGAGCGCCGTGAAGACCAGCATCGAGGTGAGCACCTCGCCCTGCGAGACACCGGGGGAGACCGCGTCCCGGGTCTGGAGCACGCCGTAGACGACCCACGGCTGACGGCCCATCTCCGTGAAGATCCAGCCCCAGGAGTTGGCGATCAGCGGGAAGCCCAGCGTCAGGATCGCGAGGCGCCAATACCACTTGGTGAGCGTCGGACCGAGCGCCTTCTTCCGGAAGAGGACCAGATGCGGCACCTCGTCGTCACCGACCCTCAGATGCTGCGGCAGCATGAACTTCTTCCTGGTCAGCCAAAGTCCGGCCAGGCCGATGGCGAAGGACGTCATGCCGAAGCCGATCATCCACCGGAAGCCCCAGTACGCGACCGGGATGTTCGGCCGGTAGTCACCGGGCCCGAACTTCTGCTGCTCGGACTTGTTGACGTCGTTGATGCCGGGGACGTACGAGCTGAAGTCGTCGTTGGCGAGGAAGGACAGCAGCCCCGGGATGTCTATGGCGACCTTGTTGTGTCCGGCGGCGACGTCGCCGTAGGCGAAGACCGAGAAGGGTGCTGGTCCCTCTCCGTCCCACAGTGCCTCGGCCGCGGCCATCTTCATCGGCTGCTGCTTGAACATGACCTTGCCGAGGGTGTCACCGCTGATCGCGGTGAGCATTCCGGCGATGACGACGGTGACCAGGCCGAGTCGCAGCGAGGTCTTCATCACGGGGATGTGCTTCTTGCGGGTCAGGTGGAAGGCGGCGATGCCGACCATGAAGGCCCCGCCCGTGAGGAAGGCCGCCGAGAGCGTGTGGAAGGCCTGGGCGAGAGCCGTGTTCTGGGTCAGGACGTGCCAGAAGTCGGTGAGTTCGGCGCGGCCCCTCGCCTTGTTGATCCGGTAGCCGACGGGGTGCTGCATCCACGAGTTGGCAGCGAGGATGAAGTACGCCGACAGGATCGTGCCGATCGAGACCATCCAGATGCAGGCGAGGTGGATTTTTTTCGGCAGCTTGTCCCAGCCGAAGATCCACAGCCCGATGAAGGTGGACTCGAAGAAGAAGGCGATGAGGGCCTCGAAGGCGAGCGGTGCGCCGAAGATGTCACCGACGAAGCGCGAGTAGTCGGACCAGTTCATGCCGAACTGGAACTCCTGCACGATGCCGGTGACGACGCCCATCGCGATGTTGATCAGGAAGAGCTTGCCCCAGAACTTGGTGGCCCTGAGGTACTTCTCGTTCTCCGTGCGCACCCAGGCGGTCTGCAGGCCGGCGGTGAGCGCGGCGAGAGAGATCGTCAGGGGAACGAAGAGGAAGTGGTAGACGGTGGTGATGCCGAACTGCCATCGCGCCAGCGTCTCCGGCGCCAAAGCCAATTCCACGTCGTCAGTCTCCTTACGTCGCCGCGGCCACACGCAGTTTGCCCCGTTGATCACACACATCACAGGAGCAACCGGGACACGCTTGTGAACGCGTTCACATTCACAAGCAAGTATGCCGCATACCCGTTCGACAATGGAGAGGCGGGGGGTACCTCGCTGTGGACCGGTCGGCCCTGGCGCCGCGAACAGCTGGTCCCGGGCACCGCGAACAGCCGGCCCGGGCACTCGCCCGGGCACAGCCGCTCGCCTCCACAGCCCACCCTTGAGACGCGAGGAGGTCCTCCTGGGGGACTGGGCATGAGCCCGGCTCAGAGCTCCTTGCGGAACCCCTCCGTCACCTTCAGGAAGATGTCGTTCGCCTCGGTCTCGCCGATGGTCACCCGCACTCCCTCCCCGGCGAAGGGCCGCACCACGACCCCGGCCTGCTCGCAGGCGGCCGCGAAGTCGAGCGTGCGCTCCCCCAGCCGCAGCCACACGAAGTTGGCCTGCGTCTCCGGCACCGTCCACCCCTGGCCGCGCAGCGCCTCGACCACGCGCGTGCGCTCGCACACCAGCGAGCCGACCCGGCCGAGCAGCTCGTCCTCGGCGCGCAGCGAGGCGACCGCCGCGTCCTGCGCCAGCTGGCTCACGCCGAAAGGCACCGCTGTCTTGCGCAGCGCCGCCGCCACCGGCTCGTGGGCGATCGCGAAGCCGACGCGCAGACCCGCGAGGCCGTACGCCTTGGAGAAGGTGCGCAGCACACAGACGTTCGGGCGCTCGCGGTAGAGCTCGACACCGTCCGGCACGTCGTTGTCGCGGATGAACTCGCGGTAGGCCTCGTCGAGCACGACCAGCACGTCACCGGGCACCCGGTCGAGGAACCGCTCCAGCTCGGCCCGGCGCACCACGGTGCCGGTCGGGTTGTTCGGGTTGCAGACGAAGATCAGCCGGGTCCGGTCGGTGATCGCGTCCGCCATCGCGTCGAGGTCGTGCACATCGCCCGGCGTCAGCGGCACCTTCACCGAGGTCGCGCCGCTGACCTGCGTGATGATCGGGTACGCCTCGAAGGACCGCCAGGCGTAGATGACCTCGTCGCCGGGGCCGCTGGTGGCCTGCAGCAGCTGCTGCGCGACCCCGACCGAGCCGGTGCCGGTGGCCAGGTCGGAGAGCGGGACTCCGAAGCGCTCCGACAGCTCGTTCATCAGCCCGGTGCACGCCATGTCCGGGTACCGGTTGAAGCTGCCGGCCGCGGCGGTCACGCTCTCCATCACGCCGGGCAGCGGCGGATAGGGGTTCTCGTTGGAGGACAGCTTGTACGCCACCGGACCCCCGGCCGCGGCGGGCTTGCCGGGCTTGTAGGTGGGGATTCCCGCCAACTCGGCACGCAGCTTGGGGCTCGTCTCGCTCACCGCAGTCCTCCTCGTGACCCTCACCGGCTCATCATCGCCACCGGCTTCCAATACTTCTCACCTTATGAGGATTCAGCGCCGGTGCGAATGCCCTGTGGACAACCACATGCGCCCCACGGGCATCAGCGCACGAAGGCGTACGAAAGGGGGGCGCGCCGTTCGTTTCGGCACGCGCCGGTAGCTCACTCCGTGGCGCGCATCGCTCGTGAAGGTGAGTTGAGACCTCTTCGAAACATCGCCGACTTGGCAGGCCCATGCGTGCCGACAAGTCACGTCCTGCCATTGGATCGTTCAACTCCCTTTGTTTCCAAGGCAGTTGTAGTGGAATGACCATGCAGAAACGTGCCTGTCAACGAGTGCATATGCGTCCGCACTACCCCACCGCATGAGCCCTACTATCGGCTCGCCATGACAGCAGCAGGGAAGCACCAGGTGAGCCGGGCGGAGACCACCCGCCGAGGCGGTCGGCCGGGCCGGGCAGGCATCAGAGACGTGGCCGCGGCCGCCGGAGTCTCGATCACGACTGTCTCCGACGCCCTCAACGGCAAGGGCCGGCTCCCGGACGCCACCCGACGCCATGTCCGCGAGGTCGCCGACCGGCTGGGCTATCGCCCGTCGGCCGCGGCCCGAACCCTCCGTACCGGCAAGTCGGGCCTCATCGGCCTGACCGTGACGACGTACGGGGATGAACCTTTCACCTTCACCGAGTTCGCGTACTTCGCGGAGATGGCAAGAGCCGCCACCTCGGCCGCGCTCGCCCGGGGCTACGCCCTGGTC
Organism: Streptomyces sp. SAS_270; assembly: GCF_052543295.1. Lineage (NCBI taxonomy): Bacteria > Bacillati > Actinomycetota > Actinomycetes > Kitasatosporales > Streptomycetaceae > Streptomyces > Streptomyces sp. SAS_270. The sequence goes on along the minus strand of NZ_JBMNDS010000002.1, from coordinate 63,482 downwards.
ATCCTCCCCGCGACCTCGCGCCACGACGTGTGGTCGAACGTCGCCCTGGACGGCACGGTCGTCATCGACCCGTCCGACCAGGACCCGGTGGTCAGCGAGCTGGTCCGGCAGGGCTTACCGGTCGTCTCCGACGGCCGCCCCGCCGGCGCGCTCCCGGTCACCGCCTGGGTCGACAACGACCACGAGGCCGCCGTCCTCGGCATCCTCGACCATCTGGCCGACGCCGGCGCCCGCCGCATCGGCCTCCTGACCGGCACCACCACCGACACCTACACCCACCTCTCCACGACCGCATACCTGCGCTGGTGCGAGCGGGTGGGCCAGGATCCGGTGTACGAGGCCTATCCGGCGCACGATCCGTGCGCGGGCGCCGTAGCCGCCGACCGGCTGCTCGCCCGGCCCGACCGCCCCGACGCCGTCTACGGGCTCTTCGACCCCAACGGCACCGACCTGCTCGCCGCGGCCCGGCGCTACGGTCTGCGCGTACCGGACGACCTGCTCATCGTCTGCTGCAGCGAGTCCACCGTCTACGCCGGCACCGAGCCGCCCATCACGACCCTGTCCCTCAAACCGCGCCGGATCGGCACCGCGGTGGTGCAGCTCCTCATCGACGCCATCGAGGGACTCGAATCGGACCAACCGGTCGAACAGGTGATACCGACCGAGCTGATCGTGCGGACGTCCTCCGAGCGCCGCTCGCCGCGAACGACGGTCAGTCCGCCCCGATCGCCCGAGGAGGAGTAAGCGGTTGCGGGCGTCGGCGACCGATGGCCGACGCCCCGCGGGCTTCCGACGGGGCGTCCACTCGACGCCTCCTGTGGATAGCCCCGCCCAATTCGGGCGAAAACCCCGGTGAACTGGGGTCCTTCTCCGATTCACCACCCCTGGGTCATCACATGGCGCGATCCGCATTCCTATGATGGGCCCACGACACCGCGGGCCGCTGCGACCAGGCAGTCCGATCCGGTGCAGATGCGGCGCGATGGTGGTGGAGGGGTCGATGACTCAGGGGGCCGGTCAGGGACCCGAGGTGGTGCGGACGGACACGTTGCGCGACTTCCGGGTGCCCGCATACGTCCACGAGACCGGTCCGTACGCGCAGAGCACACCCCCCGGCGAGGCCGTCACCCCGGCCGCCGCCGAGGGGTACACGCCCACGCGGCGCGATCTGCCCGTCATCAACCGGGGTGACACGGTTCAGGTGGCCGTCGACCCCGAGGCCGTACCGGCTCCGCCGCCGGGCGACGGGCCCGGCCCGCTGTACGTCGTGGGTGACGTGCACGGCTACCTCGACGAACTGGTCCTCGCGCTCCACGAGCAGGGCCTGATCGACTCCTCGGGCCACTGGTCCGCCGGCACCGCCCGGCTGTGGTTCCTCGGCGACTTCACCGACCGCGGCCCGGACGGCATCGGCGTCATCGACCTCGTGATGCGACTGTCCGCCGAGGCAGCCGCGGCCGGCGGCTACTGCAAGGCGCTCATGGGCAACCACGAGCTGCTGCTGCTCGGCGCCAAGCGGTTCGGCGACACCCCCGTCAACTCCGGCGCGGGCACCGCCACCTTCCAGGCCGCCTGGCTGCTCAACGGCGGCCAGAAGACCGACATGGACCGCCTCCAGGACCACCACTTGCAGTGGATGGCCCGCCTCGACGCCATGGAACAGGTCGACGGGCACCTCCTGGTGCACTCCGACACCACCGCCTACCTCGACTACGGCGACTCCATCGAAGCCGTCAACGACACCGTCCGCGAAACCCTCACCCGCAACGACGCGGACGAGTGCTGGGACCTCTTCCGCAAGTTCACCAAGCGCTTCGCCTTCCGCGACGACGGCGGCGCCGAGGCCGTCCGCGAACTGCTCGGCGCGTACGGCGGCACCCGTATCGTGCATGGTCACAGCCCCATTCCCTACCTTCTGGGCGAGGTCGGCTCCGAGGACGGCGAGGACGACGCGGGCCCCGTGGTCGAAGGACCCCACGTCTACGCCGACGGTCTGGCCATCGCCATGGACGGCGGAGTGACCATGGCCGGAAAACTGCTGGTCCAGCACCTTCCGTTGGATAGCTGAGCTCTCAACGGGCAGGCGTCCCGCCACGAAGGACTTCGCTGGCCAGAGGGCAATTTCCGGAAACCCCCTGTCACCGCGTGCCGTCACCGCTCTACCATCGGCTTATCCGTAGCAGGCTCCCCTCCGTTTCTGCCCGACGGCTCGTCAGCGTGCGAGCCCCAAGCCCTACGGAGCATCGGGGGATGCAGATGAACAGCGTTCCGCAGCACCTGCTGAGCGAGGACCGCCAGGAATACGAGCGGATCCTCGATGAGGCGCTGCGCTCCGCCCCACACCGCCCGGAACTGGCCGCTGTGGGACAGCGGCTCAACCCCGAACAACTGCGCACCATGGCGCTCAACGCCACCGTGCTGATCACGGCGTCCGCGACGACGGAGTACCAGCACTACGTGAAGGTCCGTGAGGAACTGCGCCAGCCGGCGCAGTCCCCCTCCACCGTGAGCGAGGAGACCGGTTCCGCGGAGCCGGGCACGGCCGCGGTGGGGCTCGCCACCACCATGGGAGAAGTCGGCGAAACCGCCGGGGCCGGCGCCATCGCCGTCGTCGCGGTGCTCGCTCCCCTGCTCGCCGGCACCGCCGCGGTGATCTTCCTGCTCGTGGGCTACATCCTGAAGATGCTCGACCCCGAGCCGACCATCGCCAAGACTCTCCTCACCACGGGATGGGTCTTCGGCGCCATCACCGCGGCCGCCATCCTGGTCGCCGCGGTCGGACTGCTGCTGACGGCACTGCGCAACAGCTCCTCCTCGCTCCAGGCCGGAGCGCGCGGCGAGTTGTACGAGGAGGTGGCCCGGGCCAGGGAAGCCTGGCACGACGCCCTGCTGGAGCGCGGCATCCTGCCGTTCCTCCGGGAGGCACTCGCCGATCCGGGCTCGGCAGCACTGGGACGCCGTCCTTCACCGGCGCCCAGCCGGATACCGCAACTCGGCTACGACCGGCCGGGGTTCAGCAGCCCCGACGGCGGGCCCGCGGCAGGTCCGCGCCCGAGCTTCTCCAGCCCGGACTTCACCAGCCCGGACTTCGGGGGGCCCGAGCACCAGCCGGAGTAACGCCCGGAGGCCGGGCCCGCATCCCATGAACGCGGGCCCGACTTCCGGCATGCGCGGCTACGGGGACAGGAGATACGCGCTACCGAGCGGCGGCTTCACACGATGCCCAGGTGCCGCGCCGCGGTGATCCAGGACGGGAACTCGGACAGAAGCCGGTCATACAGCTCCGGGTCCGGGACGGTGCTGATGTCGTCCACGGCGAAGAAGCCGACGTTGTCGACGCGGCGGCCGGGCAGAGTGTCGAACCGTTCGAGTACGCCGTAGTTGGACCGCCCCAGTCCCACGAACTGCCAGAAGATCGGCTCCTCGACCGCTTCGCGCAGTTCCTTCTCGATCTCCTTGTTGCGGTAGACCCCTCCGTCGGAGAAGAACAGCACCAGCGTGGGATCGACAGCCGGATTCTCCCGTACATACGTGCGAACTTCGGCGATCACCTTCTGTTCCTCGTTCTGGATGCCCACCGCCCGCATGTCCACCTGACCGGGCATCAGCCCCTTCTTCGGCTTCTTGCGGCGGAAGAGGCTCAGCTCGCCGACCCGTACGTGGAGCTCCAGCCACTCCGGGAGTTCACCGAGGGTCAGGTCCGGCAGGCGCGCCGGGCTGGAGGCGAACGTCCACGCCTGCATCACCCCGTCGTCGTCCAACTGGGCGGAGACCGCGGCCATCCGCTCCACCACGTCCACGACGACACCCTTCGAGTACAGGAACGACATGGAGCCCGAGGCATCGAGAACCAGGAGGACCCGCGCCGTCACCCCTGCCGCACCGTGCTTCCTCAGACTGACCGCCACCTGCTCCTTGCGCAGGGAGAGCCGCTTGCGCATGTCGACGGGCAGCCGCTCCTCACCCTTGCTGAGGCGCGGGGCGGAGGCAGAGACGGGGACGGGGGGTGCCGGTTGCGATACGGGACTGGAAGGCGCCGGAGGTGTGGGAGGCATGGGCGGGGCTGTTGGTGGGGCTGCAGCCGCAGCTGACGGCGCGGCGCCGGGCGGAGAGGCCGGGACAGCCGTCTGCGCAGCCCCCGCGGCCCCAGTGACGCCGACGGCACCCTGCGCCGTCCCAGTCCCAGTCGCAGCCCCAGTCCCCGTGTCCGTCTCCTCGTCGACGCTGATGCCGAAGTCGGTGGCGAGGCCCGCGAGTCCGGACGCGTACCCCTGCCCGACCGCACGGAACTTCCACCGGCCCGCGCGCAGATACAGCTCGCCTCCGATGAACGCCGTCTCCGTCGTGGCCTCCATCTCGAAGCGCGCGATCTCCTGCTGCGTCCCGGCGTCGAGCAGCCTCAGCGTCAGCCCGGCGAGGTCGCCGAAAGTCCCGCCGTCGGCCGAGGCGCCCAGGACGACCCGCTCGATCCCCGGCTCCAAGGCCGACAGGTCCACCTCGACCGTGTCCGTCGTCGCCCCGGCGGCCCGCTGCTTACCGAGATGCCGTACGGCGCCGGAGGCGTGCTGCGGCTGGTTGTAGAAGACGAAGTCGCCGTCGTCCCGCACCCGTCCGTCGGCGCCGAGCAGCAGCGCCGAGGCATCGGCGTCCGGCGCACCGGCTCCCCCGGACCAGCCGAGCACGGCCTGCACTGCGGCGGCGTCAACCGGCAGGTTGCCGCCCTTGCTCATCAAGGTCGGTGTCATGCGCCCAGTCTGCCCACAGAACCCGGCCCCGGCTCCGTCCGCTGCACATTGCGGCGCAGCGGACGGCTCCGGCCGGGCCTCAGTCCGCCAGCGGCAGATAGACCCGGTTGCCCGCGGCCGCGAACTCCTTCGACTTCTGGGCCATGCCCTCCTCGATCTCCGTCTTCGTGCCTCCGTGCTCACGGCGGATGTCCTGCGAGATCTTCATGGAGCAGAACTTCGGGCCGCACATGGAGCAGAAGTGGGCCGTCTTGGCGGGTTCGGCCGGGAGGGTCTCGTCGTGGAACTCCCGTGCCGTGTCCGGGTCGAGAGCCAGGTTGAACTGGTCGTCCCAGCGGAACTCGAAGCGTGCGTCGGACAGCGCGTCGTCCCACTCCTGCGCACCTGGGTGCCCCTTGGCGAGGTCGGCTGCGTGGGCGGCGATCTTGTAGGTGATGACGCCGGTCTTGACGTCGTCACGGTTGGGCAGGCCCAAGTGCTCCTTGGGCGTGACGTAGCAGAGCATGGCCGTGCCCCACCAGGCGATCATCGCGGCACCGATGCCGGAGGTGATGTGGTCGTACGCCGGCGCGACGTCCGTCGTCAGCGGGCCGAGCGTATAGAACGGAGCTTCATCACAGATCTCCTGCTGAAGGTCGATGTTCTCCTTGATCTTGTGCATCGGGACATGTCCCGGGCCTTCGATCATGGTCTGAACATTGAAACGCTTCGCGATCGTGTTGAGTTCCCCGAGCGTCCGCAGCTCCGCGAACTGAGCCTCGTCGTTGGCGTCCGCGATCGACCCCGGCCGCAGACCGTCGCCGAGCGAGTACGTGACGTCGTACGCGGCGAGGATCTCGCAGAGTTCCTCGAAGTTCTCGTAGAGGAACGACTCCTTGTGGTGCGCCAGGCACCAGGCCGCCATGATCGAGCCGCCGCGCGAGACGATTCCGGTCTTGCGGTTGGCGGTGAGCGGCACGTACGCGAGGCGCACTCCGGCGTGGACCGTCATGTAGTCCACGCCCTGCTCGGCCTGTTCGATGACCGTGTCCTTGTAGATCTCCCAGGTCAGCTCCTCGGCGCGGCCGTCGACCTTCTCCAGTGCCTGGTAGAGCGGCACGGTGCCGATGGGGACGGGGGAGTTGCGCAGGACCCACTCGCGCGTGGTGTGGATGTTGCGGCCGGTGGACAGGTCCATGACCGTGTCGGCGCCCCACTTGGTCGCCCAGGTCATTTTGTCCACCTCCTCCTCGATGGAGGAAGTGACCGCCGAATTGCCGATGTTGGCGTTGACCTTCACCAGGAACCGCTTGCCGATGATCATCGGCTCGATCTCCGGGTGGTTGACGTTCGCCGGCAGGACCGCGCGACCCGCCGCGATCTCCTCTCGGACGACCTCCGGATCGACGTTCTCGCGGACCGCCACGAACTCCATCTCGGGCGTGATCTCCCCGCGCCGGGCGTACGCGAGTTGCGTCACCGCCTGTCCGTCCCGGCCCCGGCGCGGCTGGCGCGGCCTCCCCGGGAAGACCGCGTCGAGGTTCCTGAGTCCCCCGCGCGGCGAGGTGTGCTTGATCCCGTCGTCCTCGGGACGGACGGGGCGGCCCGCGTACTCCTCGGTGTCGCCGCGGGCGATGATCCAGTTCTCGCGCACGGGTGCCAGGCCCCGGCGTACGTCGGTCTCGACGGTCGGATCGGTGTACGGGCCGGAGGTGTCGTACAGCGTGACCGACTGTCCGTTGGTGAGGTGCACCTGACGAACCGGCACCCGCAGGTCGGGGCGCGAACCCTCGACGTACCCCTTGTGCCAGCCGATGGACTTCCCGACCTCGCCGCTTTCGGCAGGGGCGAGCGCCCCGTCCGTCTGGCTGGAGGCAGGCGTGCGTACGTCCTTGTTGGTCATGAGACCTACTCCCTACGCCGGCATTACCCGGTAACAGGTTCGGCGGTCGACGCAGCGGCTTCCGTCCGCCGATGTTTCATGTGAAACATCGCTGGGACGAAGGTCAGCGCCCTCTCAGCCCGGTGCTCCGAGCTCCCGCGTGTGCAAAGGTGCCTCCACGCTAGCGTCATATCTGGCGCGCTGAACAGAGGGCCCCTCCCGTTCTTGCGATGATCGGCCCGTGACCACGATGCAGCAGCCCCCGTTTCCGCCGTCCGAGCCGCCCCGCGGCCATGGCCCCGGCGACGGGCACGGCCATGGTCAGGGCGGAGGCCATGGCCCAGGCGGAGGCCGCGGTGACGGGCCCGGCGACGGGCACGGTCAGGGACCTGGTGACGGGCACGGCTCCGGCCACTCGCACAGTCACAGCCATGGACCGGCCGCCCCCGTCTCCCGGCACCTGCGCAAGGTCATCGCCGCGATCCTGATCCCGTTCGGCGTCGCGGTCGTGGTCGGTCTGGCGGTGCTCTGGCCGGGCGGCGCCCCCTCCCACGAGCGCACCGGCGTCGGATTCGACCGGCAGACCCAGCAGGCCACGGTCACCGTGGTCGACAAGGTGGACTGCAAGTCCGTGAACGCCTCCGGGGAAACCCCGACCGGCGACACCTCCACCGCCGAGGGTTCGTCGGCGCAGCAGCAGGCGACCGGTGACTGCAAGAAGGCGACGATCCGGATCGACACCGGCAAGGACAAGGGCCGTACGTTCACGGAGATCGTCCAGCCGGACCAGTCGCGGCAGTTGCACGAGGGCGAGAAGGTCATGGTCGCCTACGAGCCCTCCGCTCCCAAGAACCTGCAGTACTCGGTCACCGACGTGAACCGGAAGTTCCCCATGGCGCTGCTCGCCGGGATCTTCGCGCTGGCCGTCGTGGTGGTGGGCCGCTTGCGCGGTGTCATGGCGCTCGTCGCGCTGGCCGTCAGCTTCATGATCCTGACGTTCTTCATCCTCCCCGCGATTCTGCAGGGCTCGAATCCGCTGGTCGTGGCCGTGGTCGGGGCCAGCGCCATCATGCTCATCGCGCTCTACATGTGCCATGGTCTGTCGGCCCGTACGTCGGTCGCCGTGCTCGGCACGCTGCTCTCGCTGCTGCTGATCGGCATCCTCGGCTCGGGGTTCATCGACTGGGCCGCGCTGACCGGCAACACGGACGACAACACCGGCCTGATCCACGGTCTGTACCCGTCCATCGACATGAGCGGTCTGCTGCTCGCCGGCGTCATCATCGGCTCGCTCGGTGTGCTCGACGATGTGACGGTGACCCAGACGTCGGCGGTCTGGGAACTGCACGAGGCCAATCCGACGATGGGCTGGCGCGGTCTGTACCGCGCGGGCATCCGGATCGGCCGCGACCACATCGCCTCGGTCGTCAACACGCTCGTTCTGGCCTATGCGGGCGCCGCCCTGCCGTTGCTGCTGCTCTTCTCGATCGCTCAGAGCAGTGTGGGCACGGTCGCCAACAGCGAACTGGTCGCCGAGGAGATCGTGCGCACGCTGGTGGGCTCGATCGGGCTGGTCGCCTCGGTGCCGGTGACCACCGCGCTGGCCGCCCTGGTGGTCTCGGCGGACCGCCCGGGAGGGACGGACACACCGGCACCCGCGTCGGCGCCGACGAGTGCCCGGCCGGCGGTGCGGGGCGGCAAGGGCCGCCGCCGCAAGCACTGAAGCCGGAGGGCACCCGCCCGGAAGCGTTGCACCCCGCGGGTGGCGAAGCGTTACTCCACCGTCCGCGAGGCGGGCCGTCAGCCTGCGCTCTGCTCCTCCGCCAGGATGCGGTGCAGGGCCTGGTCGAGGTGGGTGTCGAAGTCGGCGAGGGAACGCTCCTGCCCCAGCGGGACCAACTTGTCCGTGCGGTCGAGGAACGCCACGAGCGGTGCCGCACCCGACCGGAACAGCGCCTGGTCACGGCCCACCTGAAGCCGGATCAACACCTCGCCGAACGCCTCCGGGTCGGCAGGTTCGATGTGCACATCGCCGTCGCCGCACGGCCGGCCGACTCCGTCGATCAGCAGCTCACGCCCGAACGCCCAGGTCACCGGCGCGTCACCGGGCAAATGGAAGGTCATTCGCACGGCGTAGGGATCACAGGCCTCGTATCGCAGCTCCACCGGAATGCGGAAGGAGAGCTCCTCCGACACGAGGAAGCTCATCATGACCTCTGCCTGTACCGACTCGTGCATCGCCTACCCCGTCGTTTTCGGTCGACTGGCCAGGAATCATCCCCCTGACACAGTGAAATATTGCTCAACGTGCACGACAGATCACAAGGAGTGAGTTTTCAGATGCTGATAGAGATGGCGAGTGTCCCTAGTAGCCTTCCGATCTCGTTCTGCAGCTGACGGGCCGCGGGCAGTAGTCGGTGGGCCTGGTGCGAGGGCACCGAAATGGCCATCGTCGCGGCAGTTGAGCCTGCGGTGAGGGGGATCGCGGCGCAGAGCGCGCCCAGCGCGTATTCCTGCCGCTCGACGACCGGTTCCATTCGTCCCACCAGATCCAGGCGCCGCAGCAAGGTGCGATCGTCACGCACCGTGTACGGGGTGATGGACTGCACCGGATAGCGGTCGAGGTGGTCGCGCCGAGCCTTCTCGTCCAGCTGGGAGAGCAGACACTGGCCGATCGCATGGGCGTGTGCGGTCTCCCGGAAGTCGGCCCACTCCTCCACCGCGGGATTACCCGGGCTGTCGGCGATGTCCATGACCTCGATCTCGCCGTCGCGGTAGATCGCGTAGTACACGGGTACGCCGATCGCGTCGCGCCAGTGCGCGAGCGCGTCGCTCATCGTGCTGCGACGTTTCTGCTGCGCTCCGCTGCTGCTCAGCCGCTCGGCCGCCTCGCCCAGGAAGAACAGGCCCTTCTCGCGGCGCAGATAGCCCTCATGGGTCAGCGTGCGCAGCAGGTGGTACGCCGTCGGGAGCGCGAGCCCCAGCTCGCGCGCGAGCTGTTTGGCCGGTGCCCCGTGCTCGCGGGCGGCGACGGCCTCCAGGAGGTGCATCGCTCGCTGGACCGAGCCGATGAGGGTTGTGGGGTGCGGCTCCGAGGGCGGCTCGGGCGTCTCCGAGGGCGACGTCTGCGGTTGGACGGGCAGAACGTGCGCCCCTTCTCGTGGGCGGAGGGGTGCCGGTGGAACCGTCGGGGCGTGTGCCGTCGGCGGTGTACCCCGTTGGACGGGTGGAGCGTGCGGTTCTGCGGGTGTGGTGTCAACCGTGGCCAAGGGTCGCTCCCGAAGCGCGAGGGGGGCCGCCCGTGTGGGGAACACGGGAGGGGGCGGTGCGCTGCCCGCGGGGATGGGCCCCGCGTCGAATTCCGGACTTTAACCGTCCGTCGGCACTGACAGACGGCCCAGCCGGGAAACTTCCCTCGCCAGGGGGAACCTTCGCTTCGTGATACCGGTTTCCCCGTTACCGGTCGCTCACCCGGGTCGGTGTCACCAGTCGCTGCGCGACGACGAACTCGACATGAACTTCCGCACGACGTAGATGAGTCCGCCGACCAGCGCGACGAAGATCAGCGCCTTGAAGAGCAGCCAGACCACGAAGCCGACCACGCTCGCTATGAAGCTGCCGAACACGACCAGGGCGATGACCGGCACCGCGATCCACTTCACCCACCACGGCATACCCGTGAAGATCTCTCGCATCGCTCTCGTCCTTCTCTCTGCCCGTTGACGAGCCCGTTTCCGGTCTCGTGTCGAGTCTCCGATGTCCTGCACCCGATGCTAGGGGCGGGAAGAGCGCAACGGGGGCTTCGCATCCCTTGTCCTCCCCTGACCCTTCCCCTAGGGAACCCTGAGACGGGATGTCAGCTCTCGGGCGGAGAGAACACCACCAGAACCCGCAGGTCCTCGGTGATGTGGTGGAACTTGTGAGCGACCCCTGCGGGCACGTAGACGACGCTGCCGCGGGCCACCTGGGTGGTCTCCAGGCCGACCGTGATCGAGGCTCGGCCGCTCACGATGAAGTACACCTCGTCCTGCTGGTGCGGCTTCTGCGGGTCGGGTTCGCCGGCGTCGAGCGCGTACAGGCCGACCGACATGTTCCGCTCGCGCAGAAACTGCAGGTAAGCACCGTCATTGGCGGCGCGCTCCGCCTCCAGTTCGTCCAGCCGGAATGCCTTCATCGATCTCGTCCGCCCTTGCCCAGTGCTCGTAACCGATCTCTTCTGCCACGATCAGACACATGAAGAATTTCGTAGTCAAGACGATCGCCAACGCGGGGGCCCTGGCCGTCGCCGTGTGGCTGCTCGACAAGATCACCCTGACCGGCGACAGCACCGGCAAGAAGACCGTCACGCTGATCCTGGTCGCACTGGTCTTCGGTCTGGTGAACTTCCTGGTCAAGCCCGTCGTGAAGGTGCTGACGTTCCCGCTCTTCATCCTCACGCTGGGCCTCATCACCCTCGTGGTGAACGCCCTGATGCTGCTGCTCACCTCCTGGCTGGCCGACAAGTTCGACCTCAGTTTCCACGTCGAGGGCTTCTGGACCGCCGTCGTGGGCGGCCTGATCATCTCGATCGTGTCCTGGGCGCTCAACGTCGTCCTTCCCGACGGCAAGGACTGAGAGCATCCGATGCCCTACCGCGTCTGTTTCGTCTGCACCGGCAACATCTGCCGCTCGCCGATGGCCGAGTCCGTCTTCCGCGCCCGTGTGGCGGAGGCCGGGCTCGACGGCCTGGTGGAGGTCGACAGCGCGGGCACGGGCGGCTGGCACGAAGGCGACGGCGCCGACCCGCGGACCGTCGCCGTGCTGGAGCAGAACGGCTACGACAGCGCCCACGCCGCCCGGCAGTTCCTGGTGGCGTGGTTCTCCCGCCTCGACCTCGTCATCGCCCTCGACTCCGGCCATCTGAAGGCTTTGCGCCGCCTCGCGCCCACCACGCAGGACGCGGAGAAGGTGCGTCTGCTGCGCTCCTACGACCCCGCGGCCGGCGACGACCTCGACGTCCCCGATCCGTACTACGGACGAATGGACGGCTTCGAGGAGTGTCTTGAAATGGTGGAGGCGGCGAGCCCGGGACTGCTCGCCGCGATACAGGAGCAACTGGAGGGACGAGCGGCATGACGTCAGAATCAGGGCCGAGGTCGGCACATTCCGTCGAGGGCAGCGGTGAGGGCACGCGCGCGGTGCGGGCCGGGCTGCCCGAACCCGTCAAGAACGAGCCGACTCTCCCGGGCCCCGTCTTCGCCGCGCACTTTCATCTGCCCGGCGATCCGACCGGCCCGTACACCTACGGCCGTGACGAGAACCCCACCTGGACGCTCCTGGAACGCGCCATCGGTGAGCTGGAGGCACCCGGACAGGACAGCGTCGAGACGCTGGCCTTCCCCTCCGGCATGGCCGCCGTCTCGGCGGTGCTCTTCTCCCAGCTGCGCGCCGGCGACGTCGTCGTCCTGCCGGACGACGGCTACCAGGTGCTGCCGCTGGTCCGCGAGCAACTGACCGCCTACGGCATCGAGGTGCGCACCGCCCCGACCCGAGGCGACGCCCAGCTGGACGTGCTCGACGGCGCGAAGCTGCTGTGGATCGAGACCCCGTCGAACCCCGGGCTCGACGTGTGCGACATACGGCGGCTCGCCGAGGCGGCACGCGCGCGTGGCACCCTCGTAGCCGTCGACAACACCCTCGCGACGCCGCTCGGCCAGCGCCCGCTGGAGCTCGGCGCCGACTTCTCCGTGGCCAGCGGCACCAAGATGCTCACCGGGCACGGCGACATCCTCCTGGGCTACGTCAGCGCGCGCGACGCCGCTCTGATGGCCACCGTGCGGCGCTGGCGGAAGATCGTGGGCGCGATTCCCGGGCCCATGGAGGCCTGGCTGGCGCACCGCTCGCTCGCCACGCTCCATCTGCGCGCGGACCGGCAGAACGCCAACGCCCTGGCGATCGCCGAAGCGCTGCGCACTCGGCCCGAGGTGACCGGGCTGCGCTATCCGGGACTGACCGACGATCCCTCGCACAAGGTCGCCGCTCAGCAGATGCGGCGCTTCGGGTGCGTGGTGTCCTTCACGCTGCCCACGCGCGCGCGTGCCGACCTTTTCCTCGACGCGCTGCGCCTGGTGGACGGCGCGACGAGCTTCGGCGGGGTGCGGTCCACGGCCGAGCGGCGCGGCCGCTGGGGCGGGGACGCCGTCGCGGAAGGGTTCATCCGTTTCTCGGCCGGCGCCGAGGACGCCGAGGACCTGGTGGCGGATGTGCTGCGAGCGCTCGACGAGTCGGCGAACTGACCGCTTCCTGAGCGACCGGTCGGTACGTCGGATGCGCGTGCGCCCGTCGACACATGAGTACGGCGGGCCGTACAACGGGCGGTCCGAGCCTCCCCCCTCGTGGCTCGGACCGCCCCGGTTCTGCGCGCGAAGAACCGCGCAGACAAGGCTAGTTGACTCTGTGTCAGTGTCCAATCACGGTAGCGACAGAGACCTATCGACTTATTTATAGTTAGGGCTCGGTCGGGGGTGCTGGGAGAGGAGGGGCACCATGGATTTGGCCCTGCTGCGCACGTTCGTGACCGTGCACCGGGCCGGTTCCTTCACCCGCGCCGCCGCGCTGCTGGGCCTCTCGCAGCCGGCCGTCACCTCGCAGATCCGCACCCTGGAACGGCAGCTGGGGCGACCGCTCTTCCTGCGACAGGCCCGCGGAGTGACCCCCACGACCATCGGCGACGAGCTCGCCCACAAGGCCGCCCCGCATCTCGATGCCCTGGTCGAGATCGCCGAGGCGGGCCTGGACGCGGACTCCTCCTTACGCACCCTGCATCTCGCCGGCCCACCGGAGTTCACCGCCGAACGGGCCCTGCCCGCGCTCACCGAGCTGACGGGCGAGGACGGCCAGGGCTTCACTCTTCGCGCCTCCTTCGGGAATGCCGAGGAAACGCTGGAGGGGCTGGCCGCCGGACATCATGATCTGGCCATCAGTACGGCCCGTCCGAGGGGCGCTCTGCTCACCGCGACTCCTCTCTGCGACGAGGAGCACGTCCTGGTCTCCGCCCCGCGCTGGGCCGCTCATGTCGGCCCCGGCAAACTGCGCCGCAAGGGCGCCTACGCGCTGGAGGACCTCCCCGTCGTGGAGGTGCACGAGTCGCTGCCGCTCGTCGCCCGTTACTGGGCCTCCGTCTTCGACTCCCGCCCGGCCGCCTCGGGTGCCGTCGTCGTCCCCGATCTGCGCGCGGTGCTCGCCTGCGCCGTCGCGGGCGCGGGCCTCGCGGTGCTGCCGCGCTATCTGTGCGCCGACGCCCTGGAACGCGGAGACGTCGTGGCGCTCCTCGATCCCGCGGTGCCCCCACTGCGCACGTATTTCCTGGTGGTGCGCACCGGGACGCTGGCCATGCCGCACATCGCGCGAGCGCACGAATGGCTGCTGCGCGCCGCTGCCGACTGGTCCTGAGGAAAGCTGTGCCGTTTCGCGATGTTTCACGTGGAACCAGCCGGGCCACATTTCTCCCATGACCGTTCGACCCGTGGTCAAGCGCACCGCCCGTGCCATCCTGCTCGACGGCGACGACCTGATCCTCATCAAGCGCACCAAGCCCGGCGTCGACCCCTACTGGCTCACACCGGGTGGCGGCGTCGAGCCGGAGGACTCGACCGTCGTCGACGCGCTCCACCGCGAAGTGCACGAGGAACTCGGCGCCAAGATCATCGATGTGGTGCCCTGCTTCGTCGACACCGTGGAGCACATCGGTGACGACGGCGGCGCGACCGGCGTGAAGGTGCAGCACTTCTTCGTCTGCCGGCTGGAGTCCATGGACCCGGCCCAGCGGCACGGCCCCGAGATGGACGAGCCGTGCGGCGAGTACGAGATCGTGCGGGTGCCCTTCACGCGTGTCGGCATCGCCTCCGTCCATCTCGTACCGCTGTCCCTGCGGCACTACCTCGACGGGAACATCGAGGGCGTACGGGCGATGCACGCACCCGACCTGGGCTGACCTCACCGCTGCCGGTTCAGTCCCCGGCTGCGACGAGCTCCTCCACCGAGTCGTGGCGGATACGGTCCGACGGGATACCGATGTCCCTCAACGCGTCCACACCGCTGCGGATCATGCCGGGCGGTCCGGACAGGTAGGCGTCGTACTCGTTCCACGGCCCGTACTCGCGTACGGCGTCGGGGAGCTGGAGCCGCGCCTGCTGGTCGACGATCGGGCGCACCGAGAGCCAGGGATGGCTCTGCTGCAACCGCAGCATCGTGTCGATGTCGTACAGGTCGTGGTCGGTGCGGGCGCCGTAGAAGACATGCACCGGGCGCCGCTCCCCGTGCTCGGCGACGTCCTCGACCAGCGCCTTGATGGGTGCGATTCCCGTGCCGCCGCCGAGACAGAGCAGCCCGTTGTCGGTGGTGTGGTCGACCGTCATCGAACCGGACGGCGGGCCCAGCCGGACGACGTCGCCGGGGCGCGCGCGGTGCACCAGCGCGTTGGAGACCCAGCCCGCCGGGACGGCCTTCACGTGGAACGACAGCAGCCCGTCGGAGCGCGGCGAGGAGGCGAACGAGTAGTGCCGCCATATACGCGGCCACCAGGGCGTCTCCAGGCTGGTGTACTGCCCGGCGAGGAAGGGGTACGGCTGGTCGGGACGGACGGTGACGACCGCGATGTCCGCGGTCCTGAGGTCGTGCGAGACCACTTCGCCGTACCACCAGGCCGGGGCCCGCAGCTCGTCCGCGGCCGCCGCATCGATCATGACCTGGGAGATCGTTGTGTACGCCCGGACCCACGCCCCCTCGGTCTCCTCGTTCCAGATTCCCGAGGAGTACCGGCTGAGCGAGCCGATGAGGCACTCCCCGACGGCCGGGTAGTGCTCGGGCCGGGTGCCGTACTTGCGGTGGCCGCGGCCGAGGTTCTGCAGGTACGCGACGAGGACATCGGTGTTGTCGATGTGCTCGGCCGCGGTCAGCAGTGCCTTCAGCAGCCGGTCCCGCTGGGTGTCCATCGCGGCAGGGAAGAGCGGCCGCAGCTCGGGGTGGCGCACGAAGAGCAGCGCGTAGAAGTACGAGGTGACCTTGTCGGCGACGGGACCGACCTCGGCCATGGTCCGCCGGATGAGCACGGCGTCGGGCGACGCCTTCGGGGGGCCGGGCGCGGGCCGCTGTGCGGGCACCCGCGGCCGGGGAGCGGGATCGGGCGGC
Source organism: Streptomyces sp. SAS_270 (assembly GCF_052543295.1). NCBI lineage: Bacteria > Bacillati > Actinomycetota > Actinomycetes > Kitasatosporales > Streptomycetaceae > Streptomyces > Streptomyces sp. SAS_270. Next base: position 47,708 of record NZ_JBMNDS010000002.1, on the reverse strand, counting down.
GACGGTCCGGGTTCGGGCTGCGGAGAGCCTGACAGGGCTCCTACGGCGTCGTGAGTGTGCCCTGGCTTCCGGTGCACCGCTTCGACGGGCGCGGCCTCGGGGGCCTTGGCATGGGAGGGCTGCGCCCTCGGAGGTGTCACGGCGGGCGGCTGGGGCGCGGGGGCCGCGTCCGGGGCGGGGGATATTCGTTCCTGCACCGGCGAGTCGTCGCCCGGAGTGGGGCGGCCGACCGGGCGCAGCCCGGCGAGACGGCGGCCGTCGCCCGCCGCCTGCTCTGCGTCGGCAGGTTCCGGTTCCCTGTGCGGCGTGAACCAACCGCTCCCGCCGTTGCCGCCAGAAGTGCCGTTGTCGGCGGGCGTGGTGGTCGGAGCGTCCATGGTCTGCCTCGCCTCGAACATCTTTCGGTCGGTCTGCGCACTTCCGCGATCGGAAGGTGGCTACTTTCCCTCGCAGACGGCTTGCTTTCGTTCCCCGTTCCATCCCCGTCGGCCAATGCGGCCACATTCAACCCGGATTCCCACTCCGTACGAACAAGTAAGGCAAGAGTGTGACATTGGCCGCAGTGTCCTCACCGCAGCATCCCACTCCGCCTCAGCACCGGGCCGCATAACGGAAAATGCGGTATTCGATCTCTCCGTCCCGTTACGCTGCATGGGCCTGCATGCGCGCCCGACGGAACATGCGCACATCAGTCGGACGTGAACCGGACTCGACCATACCGGCAGGCGTCCCGGGGACAAGTCCCCCTTGCGCGACCACGAATTGGCGCGGTGAACCGTCAATTGCCTCGATTACCCGGCACGACGGACCAATTCATAGGCATCCCACAGATCCAGCCCCGCGTAGGAGTGAGTGGCGAGGCCCGCCAGATGCTGATCCGCGTTGACCGCGACCGATACGGGTACCGCTTCGAACAGGTCCTTGTCCGACAGCGAGTCGCCATAGGCAATGCAGTCGGCCCGTACGACCCCGAACTCTTCACAGAGCCGGTCCGCTATCTGCACCTTGGCCGCGGCGCTGAGAATGCCCGCCGGATCCACGGGCTCGGTGAACGGCAACGCGGGGAAGAGCGAGCCGTGCGCTGCGTGCGCGCCCCACGCCGTCAGCCGTTCGACGAAGAAGGAGGGCGAGAGGGAGACGACGGCGACGTAGTCGCCCTGTCCCCTGATCTCCGCCCAGACGTCCTCGATCCCTGACAGCCACGGAGCCCCTGCGAAGGCCGCCGCCACATGCACCTCGGTCAGATCCGTCCACAGGGCGTACACCTGCGCCGCATACTCCGGCGGGCCTATCGTCCCCGCGGAAACGGCCCGGTCGAGCGCCACGGTCTCGGCTTCCAGCCCGATCTGCCGTGAGATCTCCACGGGCGCGGAGGTCCCGTGGAGCAGCGTTCCGTCGAGGTCGAAAAGGTGAAGTCTCGCCATGGGCGTCGAGGCTAGCGGGAGGTACGGCCGCCCCATCCCGGGCCCTGACCCTCGATCGCGCTTCGCGGTTTCACGTGAAACATCTGTTGACGGCCTGTGCAACGGAAGAACGACGTGGCCAAAAGCTCCTCCCTCTCCCGGCAAACAAGTGGACGTCGAGGGCGACTGTCGGACAGCCTGACCTGCGTGCCGACACCTTTCCTCGCTGATCTGCCCATCCGCCGTCTGACGCTTCGGGATCTCAACGCCTGTGCCGACCTGTCCGAGGACCGGGGCTGGCCCCGCGAGGAACACAAGTGGGGCCTGCTCCTCGCCGCGGGGAAGGGCTACGGCATCGACGCCCCCGACGGTGGTCTGGTGACCGTGTGCGTCGTCACGGAGTACGGGCCACAGGAACGCCCCGATCTGGGGGCCATCGGCATGGTCCTGGTCGCCGAGCGGTATGCCCGCCGGGGCGTCGGCCGACGGCTGATGCGGCAGATCGTCGCCGAGATGGGGACCACCCCGCTGACATTGCACGCGACACCGTACGGCCGCCCGCTCTACGAAGAGCTGGGCTTCAAGGTCACCGGCCGTGTCGAGATGGTCCGCGGACGCTTCACGCCGGCCGGCCCCGCCCCTGAGGTCGCCACGCGCCCGGCCACAGCCGAGGATCTCCCGGCGATCCTCCGGCTCGACGAAGACGTCTTCGGTTGCGACCGCACCCACATGATCACTCGGTTGCCCGCCTTCGCGGACCAGCTGCGCATCGCCGAGGAGAACGGCCGGATCACCGGGTACGTGGCGGCCTGGCCCAACATGGACACCCAGGTGGTGGGCCCGCTGATCGCCCGTGACACAGAGACGGCGAAGGCGCTCATCGCCTCGCTGGCCGCCCGCACCGACCGCCCTCTGCGCACCGACATCGACGTACGGCACGAAGAGCTGCTGACCTGGGTGAAGGAGCACGGCCTCGCGCCCACCGCCTTCAACGCGGTGATGACGTACGGCATCTCGGAACTGCCCGGCGACTGGACCAGGCGGTTCGCTCCGCTCACGGTGGCGGCCGGCTGAGTTTCCCTCGCTACTGGACGAGAGCCTCCACAGCCGCGACGGCGAACGCGTGGTCCTGCTCCGGCGCCCCGCCGCCGACGCCGACAGCGCCGATCAGACGGCCGTTCCGGTGGACCGGGACGCCGCCGGCGATGAACAGCAGCGGTCGGTCGAGCGCCGTCGGCAGGGTGTGGAAGAGACCGCCCGGCTGCACCGCGTCGACGAGGTCCGCGGTGGCGGAGTTCATCTGGAGAGCCGTGTAGGCCTTGCGGGTGCTGGTCTCCCCGGAGATCAGCACGGCCCGGTCGTCGCGCCGGAAGGCGAGCAGGTGGCCGCCCGCGTCGAGGACGGTGACGCTGACCATGACCCCGGCTGCCTCGGCGGCGCGTCGGGCCGCGGTGACGAGGACCTCGGCGTCCTGGGTGGTCAGCGGGGTGACGGCGATGGTGGTGCTCATGAGGGGGTTCTCCTGGTGGGACTGCTCGTTGCCGGCATCACGGGGTGATGCTCGACGGTGGGTGCCGTGGGGCGGTGCTCAGTGGTGGACGGCGGTTCGCCGGTCCGCAGGTGCTCCGGCGGCGACGACAGTGCTGGGGGCCTTGTCCCGGCGCTCCAGGGCGGCCGAGAGGACGGCGAGGACCAGGGCACCGGCGGCAAGGACGGCACCGACCCAGTTGGGGGCGGTGTAGCCGTAGCCGGCCGCGATGACGAGGCCGCCGAGCCAGGCCGAGAGGGCGTTGCCGAGGTTGAAGGCGCCGATGTTCACGGCCGAGGCCAGCGTGGGGGCGCCGTGCGCCTGGTCGAGGACGCGCTTCTGGAGCGGCGGCACGGTCGCGAAGCCGAGAGCGCCGATCAGGACGAGGGTGACGGCCGCGAGGATCTTGTGGTGGGCGGTGACGGTGAACAGGGCGAGCACGACGGCGAGGCCGCCCAGGGACACGTACAGCATCGGCATCAGCGCGCGGTCGGCGAACTTTCCGCCGACCAGGTTCCCGCCGACCATGCCGAGGCCGAGAAGGACCAGCAGCCAGGTGACGGAGCCGTCGGCGAATCCGGTCACGTGCGTCATCATCGGCGCGATGTAGGTGACGGCCGCGAACACACCGCCGAAGCCGAGCACGGTCATCGCCATGGCCAGCAGCACCTGGACATTCCTCAGAGCGGCGAGTTCATGGCGCAGGTGCACGCCTTCGGGCTTGGGCATGTCGGGGACCAGCTTGGCGATGCCGAGCAGGCCGATAACGCCGAGCGCTGCGACCCCGGCGAAGGTGACACGCCATCCCGCGGACTGTCCGACGAGTGTCCCCAGGGGGACACCTACGACATTGGCGATGGTGAGGCCGCTGAACATCATGGCGATGGCACCGGCCTTCTTCTCGGGCGCGACCAGCTCGGCGGCGACCACCGAGCCGATGCCGAAGAAGGCGCCGTGGGCGAGGGAGGCGACCACTCGGCCCACCAGCATCAGGCCGAAGGACGGGGCGACGGCGGAGAGCAGATTGCCGAGGACGAACAGCCCCATCAGCAGCATCAGCATCCGTTTGCGGGACACCTTCGTGCCGAGCGCGGTCATGATCGGGGCACCGATCATCACGCCCAGGGCGTAGCCGGTCACCAGCAGTCCGGCGGTGGGGATGGAGACACCGAAGTCACCGGCCACCTCCGGCAGTACGCCCATGATGACGAACTCGGTGGTTCCGATTCCGAAGGCCCCGATCGCGAGGGCCAGAAGCGCGAGAGGCATGGGTGGGTACACCTTCCAGACGATTGCATGAGCGCTTTACCTGCGTTCACAATAGTTGCAGACGCGGGCTATATGCAAGCGCTGGATATTGCAGACGTGTTCTATCCTGGGTTGCAGCCGCTCCGGGACGGAGGAACCGCCATGACAGCCACGGACCCCGCACTGACCGCCCTCGCCCAGGGGTGGTGCGCCCTCTCCTTGCTGCACGGGAGGATCGAGGCCCATATCGAGCGCGCCCTGCAGGCCAAGCACGGCCTGAGCGTGCGCGAGTACTCCCTGCTCGACGTACTCAGCCGGCAGCACGACGGCGAGGGGGGCCATCTGCAGATGAAGCAGGTCGCGGACGCGGTCGTGCTCAGCCAGAGCGCAACCACCCGACTCGTCACCCGGCTTGAGGACCGCGGGCTGCTCGCCCGCTACCTGTGCCCGACCGACCGCCGGGGCATCTACACCAACGTCAGCGAGGCGGGCCTCAAGCTCCTCGAACAGGCGCGCCCCACCAACGACGCCGCCCTGCGCGAAGCACTCGACGAGGCGGCGAGGAATCCCGAACTCGCCCCGCTGGTCCGGGTCGTGGAATCGGCGAGCGTACCCGCCCCCGCATAGGCTGCGGCCATGGGAGATCTTGAGATACGAAGGGCCGTCCCGGAGGACGTCCCGGCCATCGTCGCCATGCTCGCCGACGATCCGCTGGGTGCCCAGCGGGAGTCACCGGACGACCTGGCGCCGTATCTGACGGCTCTGGAGCGCCTGAGCGGCGACCCGAACCAGCATGTGATGGTCGCCGTGCGCGAGGGCCGCGTCGTCGGCACCCTCCAGCTCACGGTCATCCCCGGGCTGTCCCGCAAGGGCGCGACGCGGTCCCTCATCGAGGGCGTACGCGTCCACGGCGACGAACGCGGCAGCGGCCTCGGCACCCGGCTCATCGAGTGGGCCATCGACGAATCCCGGCGCCAGGAGTGCCAGTTGGTCCAGCTGACCTCCGACGTCACACGGACCGACGCCCATCGCTTCTACGAGCGGCTCGGTTTCACGGCATCCCACGTGGGCTTCAAGCTGGCGCTCTGAGAGACAGCTGCGAGGAGCGGCTTCGAGAGACCTTCCACTGTGTGCGCCGAAGCGTCCTGTTTCACGTGAAACAGGACGCTTCTCGCCGCCACGACGCCTACTTGATCCCTCGCCAACCCTCGGGGTCCACTCCGCCCGGCACAGACGCCCCCTCCTCGTACGGCTGTCGCGTGAACACGAACGATCCGAGGTCCAGGTGGCTCACGGATCCGTCAGCCCGGCGTACGGCCTTCAGCGGCTCCCCCGCGTAATAGCCGTCCAGCCCCGTCCAGGTGCCGTCACCGTTGGCCCGGAAGCGCGAGCGTCGGCCGTTGCCGGAGATCGGCCCCAGCGAGACACCTCCGTCGAGCGTCAGACGCAACGCGTGGACCTGAGTCCCCCAGTACCACTGGCCCGCCAGCTCCAGCACAGACTCGTCGACCTCGGGCAGGGGCCGCCATGGCTCGGGCATCCTCGGCTCGGCCTCGGCCACGATACGAACGAGGTCGGCGGAGACCGTAGCCACCGGCGGACCGGAGGTGCAGTTGGTCAGCACGACGGCCGCGAGGTCGTCCTCCACGCTGATGGCGAGACTTGCCAGGAACCCCGGCAGCGACCCACCGTGCCCCACAAGGATCCGGCCGTCCCGAGCCTGGACCTGCATACCGAGGCCGTAGGCCGAACCGGCCGCCACGTCTTCGAGTTCAGCCGGCGCGGCGGGCGTGCGCATCTCCCGAACGGACTCTGCGCTCAGCACCCGGTCGTCACCCCGGGTGAGGAAGACCGCGAAGCGCGCCAAGTCACCCGTGGTGGACCAGAGTTGACCGGCCGGGGCCATCCGCCCGAGATCCTCGGACGGTTCCGGGAGCAGCACATCGGCCCAGGGATGCACGGCCCAGCCACCCGCGTGCGGTGCCTGCGGCTGCCCGCTCGTCCGGTCCAGCCCCAGCGGTTCGAGCACTTCGCGCCGCAGAACCTCTTCCCAGGGAGCGCCCCGCAGCTCCTCGACCAGGGCACCGAGCAGCGTGAAGCCGGGGTTCGAGTAGTGGAACCGGCGACCGGCCGGGTGCAGGAAGGGCCGCTCACCCAGCACGTCCGCGAGATCGGGGCGCAGGGAACCGGGCGTCCGCTCCCACCAGGGCGCGGGGGACTCGGCCGCCACCCCGCCCGTGTGCGCGAGCAGTTGGGCGATCGTGGCATCACCCGCACCGGTGCCCGGCAGGTGCTTCTCCAGCGGATCGTCGAGGTCGAGTACGCCTTCGTCGCGCAACCGCAGCACCAGGACGGCGGTGAAGGTCTTGGTGATCGAGCCGATCCGGTACTGCACGTTCTCGTCCGGCCCGTGCCCGTCCACCGAGGTCCGCGACCCGTGCCACACCGCCTCACCCCCGCGGACGACCACCGCGACCAGCGACGGCGCACGCCCTTCGGCCTGCGCGGCGGCGATACGGTGCAGCAGAGCCCGGCGCGTGGCGGGGAGCAACTCTTCCTGAGATGTGGTCATGGCCCCAGTCCACCCGGCCAGTCACCTCACGTCGAGTGCATTTCTCCCGGGTCGGCCCGCCAGGACCGGTCGGAGCAGGCACGCGGGGGACGGTTCAGGTCTGCGCCATGTCCACGAAGCGCGAGTAGTGGCCCTGGAAGGCGACCGTGATCGTCGCTGTCGGACCGTTACGGTGCTTGCCGACGATGATGTCCGCCTCGCCCGCGCGCGGCGACTCCTTCTCGTACGCGTCCTCGCGGTGCAGCAGGATCACCATGTCCGCGTCCTGCTCGATCGAACCGGACTCACGCAGGTCGGAGACCATGGGCTTCTTGTCGGTGCGCTGCTCGGGGCCACGGTTGAGCTGCGACAGTGCGATCACCGGCAGCTCCAGCTCCTTGGCCAGGAGCTTCAGGTTTCGCGACATGTCGGAGACCTCCTGCTGCCGGCTCTCGGACCGCTTGCTGCCCGACTGCATGAGCTGGAGGTAGTCGATGACGACGAGCTTCAGGTCACTGCGCTGCTTGAGACGGCGGCACTTGGCACGGATCTCCATCATCGACAGGTTCGGGGAGTCGTCGATGTAGAGCGGCGCGGCCGAGACATCGGGCATACGGCGCGCGAGGCGCGTCCAGTCCTCGTCGGTCATCGTGCCGGAGCGCATGTGGTGCAGCGCCACCCGCGCCTCCGCCGAGAGCAGACGCATAGCGATCTCGTTGCGGCCCATTTCGAGCGAGAAGATCACGCTCGGCATGTTGTGCTTGATCGAACAGGCCCGCGCGAAGTCCAGGGCCAGCGTCGACTTACCCATGGCGGGACGGGCGGCGATGATGATCATCTGGCCGGGGTGCAGACCGTTGGTGAGCTGGTCGAGGTCCGTGAAGCCGGTCGGCACGCCGGTCATCTCCCCCGACCGCGAACCGATCGCCTCGATCTCGTCGAGCGCGCCCTCCATGATGTCGCCGAGCGGCAGATAGTCCTCGCTGGTGCGCTGTTCGGTGACCGCGTAGATCTCCGCCTGGGCGCTGTTGACGATTTCATCGACGTCACCGTCGGCCGCGTATCCCATCTGGGTAATGCGCGTACCCGCCTCGACCAGGCGTCGCAACACCGCGCGCTCATGCACGATCTCCGCGTAGTACTCGGCGTTCGCCGCCGTCGGGACCGTCTGGACGAGGGTGTGCAGATACGATGCGCCGCCGACCTTGGTGATCTCGCCCCGTTTGGTGAGCTCGGCCGCGACCGTGATCGGGTCGGCCGGCTCCCCCTTGGCGTACAGGTCGAGGATCGCCGTGTAGATGGTCTCGTGCGCGGGCCGGTAGAAGTCGTGGCCCTTGATGACCTCGACCACGTCGGCGATGGCGTCCTTGGACAGGAGCATGCCGCCGAGGACGGACTGCTCCGCGTCCAGATCCTGTGGGGGCACACGCTCGAAGGAGGCGCCCGCGCCGTCCCACGGGCCGTTGTCCCGATCACGGTCGTGCTGCTCGTCGCGGCCGCGACCTCCGTCATGGCGCTGACGGGAGGCGGGCAGACGATCACTGGGACCGCTGTCGGCCCACGGGTCGTCCAAGGGCTCGGAGATACTCACCGGGCCACCTCCTCCCGTCCGCCGAGCGGACCTCGCCGTGCCCTTCATTCCTACGGCACGACACTGACAAATAAGAGGCCCGACTCCGGTTCCGACGCGTCGGTTTTGCGAGCTTTCCGCGGACGGAAGAGAGAGCGGGCGCCGCACTACGGTAGGCCCGCGGGCACCGTCAGCCAATCTGGTTATCCACAGGCCATGTGGACGACGGCCCGGATGCTGTGGAGAACTCCGTAAAACCTGTGCACGACCCGGTGGACAGCCCTGTGAACAAGCCCTCAGCCTTTCCGTCACACCCACCCTGAGCTGCGACTTTCCCGTCCACCGGCTGTGCAGAAGAAAAACTTTCCCGGTCGGGCCAAGATCGCTGCAAGCAGTGCACAGCGGCGCACCTCACGGAAAGTAAGGTAAGGGTCTCAATGGCCTTGCATCTCTTACCTGTGGAAGATTAGATTGGTGCTCATGACACAGGCCCCCGCGGCGTCCAGGGACGCCCGACGCCGGCACGACAGAGAGATCGTCGCACTGGCCGTTCCGGCCTTCGGCGCACTCGTCGCCGAACCCCTCTTCGTCATGGCCGACAGCGCGATCGTCGGCCATCTCGGCACCGCGCAACTGGCCGGTCTCGGCGTCGCCTCCGCCCTTCTCGTGACCGCAGTCAGCGTCTTCGTCTTCCTCGCCTACGCCACGACGGCCGCCGTCGCCCGGCGGGTCGGAGCGGGCGATCTGCGGGCCGCCATCCGTCAGGGCATGGACGGCATCTGGCTCGCCCTGCTGCTCGGTGCGGCCGTCATCGTCACCGTCCTGCCGACGGCACCTGCCCTGGTGACACTCTTCGGCGCTTCGGACACCGCCGCACCTTACGCGACCACATATCTGCGTATCTCGGCGCTCGGTATCCCGGCGATGCTCATCGTGCTCGCCTCCACCGGCGTACTCCGAGGGCTGCAGGACACCAAGACCCCGCTGTACGTCGCCGTCGGTGGCTTCGTCGCCAACGCGGGCCTCAACGCGGGCCTCGTCTACGGCGCCGGCCTGGGCATCGCAGGTTCGGCGTGGGGCACCGTCCTCGCCCAGTTCGGCATGGCCGCGGTGTATCTGTTCGTCGTCGTCCGCGGCGCTCGCAGGCACGGCGCCTCGCTGCGACCGGATGCGGCAGGAATCCGGGCCTGCGCCCAGGCTGGCACCCCGCTCCTGGTGCGCACACTGTCGCTGCGGGCGATCCTCATGATCGCCACCGCCGTCGCCGCCCGGCTCGGGGACGCGGACATCGCCGCCCACCAGATCATCATGAGTCTGTGGAGCCTGCTCGCCTTCGCACTCGATGCGATCGCCATCGCCGGGCAAGCCATCATCGGCCGCTACCTCGGCGCGGGCGACGCCCAAGGGGCGCGCGAAGCATGTCGCCGCATGGTCCAGTGGGGCATCGCAGCCGGGCTCGTCCTCGGCCTGCTGGTGATCGCCGCCCGCCCCTTGTTCCTCCCCCTGTTCACCAGCGATTCGGTCGTCCAAGAGGCAGCACTTCCCGCTCTGCTCCTCGTGGGCTTTTCCCAGCCGATCAGCGGCATCGTCTTCGTTCTGGACGGCGTTCTGATGGGCGCGGGCGACGGGACCTACTTGGCGTGGGCAATGCTGGTCACCCTCGCGGTCTTCGCTCCACTGGCACTGCTTGTCCCTGCGCTCGGCGGGGGACTCACCACCCTTTGGGCAGCCATGACGCTGATGATGACGGTACGGATGCTGACGCTGTGGCTGCGCTCCCGTTCGGGCCGCTGGATCGTCACGGGTGCGACGCGGTGACCGTTTCACGTGAAACGGCCGGCGACTCGTTCTGTTTCACGTGAAACCCCATCCCTACGTTGCTGCTCCTGCCGCTCGGTTTCACGTGAAACGCCGTCGCTGCCGCAGGCCTGCATCCGGGCATGAAGAAGGGCCGCACCTCAACGGGTGCGGCCCTTCTCACAGTTCTACCGAGCGCAGCGGTCAGGCCGCGACGACCTCGATGTTGACCTTGGCGGCAACCTCGGGGTGCAGACGCACGGACGTCTCGTGGGCGCCCAGCGTCTTGATCGGCGCGCCCAGCTCGATGCGGCGCTTGTCGACCTCGGGGCCACCGGAAGCCTTGATCGCCGAAGCGACGTCGGCCGGGGTGACGGAACCGAAGAGACGACCGGCGTCGCCGGAGCGAACGGCCAGACGGACCTTCACGCCTTCGAGGCGGGCCTTGATCTCGTTGGCCTGCTCGATGGTGGCGATCTCGTGGATCTTGCGAGCACGACGAATCTGCTCGACGTCCTTCTCGCCGCCCTTGGTCCAGCGGATCGCAAAGTTCCGCGGGATCAGGTAGTTGCGAGCGTAGCCGTCCTTGACATCGACGACGTCGCCCGCGGCACCGAGGCCAGAGACCTCGTGGGCGAGGATGATCTTCATGTTTCGGTCACCCTTCCCTTATCGCGCGGTGGAGGTGTAGGGCAGCAGCGCCATCTCACGGCTGTTCTTCACAGCCGTGGCGACGTCACGCTGGTGCTGCGTGCAGTTGCCGGTCACGCGGCGGGCACGGATCTTGCCGCGGTCGGAAATGAACTTCCGCAGCATGTTCGTGTCCTTGTAGTCCACGTACGTGACCTTGTCCTTGCAGAAAGCGCAGACCTTCTTCTTAGGCTTGCGCACAGGCGGCTTCGCCATGGTGTTTCTCCTGTGTGATCAAGAAGTGTGGGATCGAGCCCGTCCCTAGAAGGGGGGCTCGTCCGAGTAGCCGCCACCGGAGCCACCGGAGCCGCCGGAACTGCCGGAGTTTCCACCCCAGCCGCCACCGCCGCCACCCTGCTGACCGCCGCCGGCAGGCGCACTGGTCGCCCAGGGGTCTTCGGCGGGAGCGCCGCCACCCTGCTGCTGACCGCCGCCGGAGCCTCCGCCCCAGCTGCCGCCCTGCTGGCCGCCGCCACCGCCGCCGCCGTAACCGCCCTGGCCACCTCGACCGGTGGTCTTGGTGACCTTGGCCGTGGCGTTCTTCAGGCTGGCGCCGACTTCCTCGACGTCCAGTTCGTAGACCGTGCGCTTGACGCCCTCACGGTCCTCGTAGGACCGCTGCTTCAGCCGGCCCTGCACGATGACGCGCATGCCTCGCTGGAGCGACTCGGCGACGTTCTCCGCCGCCTGACGCCAGACCGAGCAGGTCAGGAACAGGCTCTCGCCGTCCTTCCACTCATTGGTCTGACGGTCGAAGGTGCGGGGAGTGGACGCGACACGGAACTTCGCGACCGCCGCACCGGAAGGGGTGAAGCGCAGCTCGGGGTCGTCGACAAGATTGCCGACGACCGTGATGACGGTCTCGCCTGCCATGGGGGAACCTCTCGGCGGGTTTGCTGCTGGCTGCTTTTGGTGCTGCTACTCGAATCCCGAGATCAGCTGAGCGGGAGAGCTCAGTGGGTCTCGGGGCGGAGGACCTTGGTCCGGAGGACCGACTCGTTCAGGTTCATCTGGCGGTCGAGCTCCTTGACGACCGCAGGCTCGGCCTGCAGGTCGATGACCGAGTAGATGCCCTCGGGCTTCTTCTTGATCTCGTACGAGAGACGACGACGGCCCCAGGTGTCGACCTTCTCGACCTTTCCGTTGCCCTCACGGACGACGGAAAGGAAGTTCTCGATCAGGGGGGCGACAGCGCGCTCCTCCAGATCGGGGTCGAGGATGACCATCACTTCGTAGTGACGCATGTGGAACCCACCTCCTTCGGACTCAGCGGCCACGGTCGTTCCGTGGCAGGAGGGTTGTGATGCGTACGCAACGGTATCGGCCACCACTGACAATCGGACCCGTCGATCGAAGGACCGAGCGGAATCCATGTCGTGATCAGTGCCGTGACCTGGGTCTCGGCCTGTCATGACGAAATCTGTGGCCTGGGCAGACACCGGTGCAGAGGGTACAGACTACCTGCACACACGCTTCCGGTTGAAATCCGACCGGGGTGACCGTCAATCTGTACCCATCGGGTGTGTATGGCGCTACGATGCGCCGCCTTCCGCAGGAGGTGCCACATGGCACAGTCAATGCGACCCACCATCGCCGGCTCGCTGCTCGCGACGGACCACAAACCCCATCCGCTCCAGGACACCCTGCTCGCGGTGACCCTGGTGCTCGGAGCGACGGCCTTCATCACGGCGCAGTTCCACAGCCTGCATCTGATCAGCTCCTGGACCGGACTGATCGGCATCTTCACCGGCGCCGGCGGACAGTTCGTCTCGGTGACGACCCGAGAGCGCTTCGGACTGATCCTGGGTCTCGGTGCCGCAGCCGTCGGATTCTTCCTCGGCATGGCACATGGCGGCCTCTTCGGCGGTGTCGTCGGTTGACCAGCCGCCGACCGCTCTCCTTGCCGGTCGGCCCTCATCACCCCGGCCGGCGGGACCGGCCGGACAACACCTCTCGGCGTCCCGATCGCGCAGCGGTCGGGGCTCAGGTTCCATACGGCCAGACGAGGCGCTCGCAGGGCGCAGTAGGCTTCGGCGCGAGAGCCGGAGCCCCTGTACCCATGGGGACACACCAGCCCGAGGAGCGCCCCGAATGAGCCTGACCCTGAGGACCATCAGCCGAGAGCAGCATCTGGCATACATCCAGAGCCTGCCCTCGGCGAGCCACATGCAGGTCCCGGCCTGGGCAGACGTCAAGGCGGAGTGGCGCTCCGAGAACCTTGGCTGGTTCGACGACAGGACCGGCGAGATGGTCGGTGCGGGCCTCGTGCTGTACCGCCAGCTGCCCAAGATCAAGCGCTATCTCGCGTATCTGCCCGAGGGGCCGGTGATCAACTGGTTCGCGCCGAACCTCGGTGACTGGCTGCAGCCGATGCTCGCGCACCTCAAGCAGCAGGGCGCCTTCTCCGTGAAGATGGGCCCGCCGGTCATCATCCGGCGCTGGGAAGCGCCCTCCATCAAGGCCGGCATCCAGGACCCGGACGTGAAGCGCCTGCGCGACATCGAGGCCGACTTCATCGAGCCGCGCGCCTTCGAGGTGGCCGACAAGCTGCGCCGTATGGGCTGGCAGCAGGGCGAGGACGGCGGCGCCGGCTTCGGCGACGTACAGCCCCGCTACGTCTACCAGGTGCCGCTGGCCAACCGCTCCCTGGAAGAGGTCCACAAGAACTTCAACCAGCTGTGGCGCCGCAACATCAAGAAGGCCGAGAAGGCCGGCGTCGAGGTCGTCCAGGGCGGTTACCAGGACCTCGAGGAGTGGCAGCGGCTGTACGAGATCACCGCGACCCGTGACCACTTCCGGCCCCGCCCGCTCTCGTACTTCCAGCGCATGTGGACGGCCCTCAACACCGAGGACCCCAACCGCATGCGGCTCTACTTCGCCCGGCACAACGGCGTGAATCTGTCCGCCGCGACGATGCTGGTCGTCGGCGGGCACGTCTGGTACTCCTACGGAGCCTCGGACAACATCGGCCGTGAGGTCCGCCCCTCGAACGCGATGCAGTGGCGGATGCTGCGCGACGCGTACGCCCTCGGTGCGACCGTCTACGACCTGCGCGGCATCTCCGACTCGCTGGACGAGAGCGACCACCTCTTCGGCCTGATCCAGTTCAAGGTGGGCACGGGCGGCCAGGCCGCCGAGTACCTCGGCGAGTGGGACTTCCCGCTCAACAAGCTGCTCCACAAGGCGCTCGACATCTACATGTCGCGGCGCTGAGCTGTCCCGGTACGGCCCGCCGGTCCGGCGGGTCCGCCACAATTCCTTTTCAGACCTCTGACATACGGCAGCCACGAGAAAGGTTCCGGGACCGGCCATGGCGCTCACGCTCTACGTCGACACCGCGCGCTGGCGGGCACACCACAAGCACGTGCAGGAGCAGTTTCCGGGGCTCGTCCCCGTCTGCAAGGGCAACGGCTATGGCTTCGGGCACGAGCGGCTGGCGGACGAGGCCACGCGCCTCGGCGCGGACGTCCTCGCCGTCGGCACCACATACGAAGCCGCCCGCATCAAGGACTGGTTCGGCGGCGACCTGCTGGTCCTGACGCCCTTCCGCCGGGGCGAGGAGCCCGTGCCACTGCCCGACCGCGTCATCCGCTCCGTCTCGTCGATCGACGGCGTGTACGGCCTCGTGGGCGCCCGCGTCGTCATCGAGGTCATGTCCTCGATGAAGCGGCACGGCGTCAGCGAGCAGGACCTGCCCCAGCTGCACTCCGCCATAGAGAACGTGCGGCTGGAAGGCTTCGCGATCCACCTCCCGCTGGACCGCACCGACGGCTCGGACGCCGTCGAGGAGGTCATCGGCTGGATGGACCGGCTGCGTGCGGCCCGCCTGCCGCTGCACACCATGTTCGTCAGCCACCTCAAGGCCGAGGAACTCGCCCGCCTCCAGCAGCAGTTCCCGCAGACCCACTTCCGCGCGCGTATCGGCACGCGGCTGTGGCTGGGGGACCACGAGGCCACCGAGTACCGCGGAGCCGTCCTGGACGTCACGCGCGTCTCCAAGGGCGACCGCTTCGGCTACCGGCAGCAGAAGGCGGCCTCCGACGGCTGGCTTGTCGTCGTCGCGGGCGGTACGTCGCACGGGGTGGGCCTGGAGGCTCCGAAGGCACTGCACGGCGTCATGCCGCGTGCCAAGGGCGTCGCCCGCGCCGGTCTCGCGACGGTCAACCGCAACCTCTCCCCGTTCGTCTGGGGGGGCAAGCAGCGCTGGTTCGCCGAGCCCCCGCACATGCAGGTCTCGATCCTCTTCGTACCCTCGGACGCCCCCGAGCCCAAGGTGGGCGAGGAGCTGGTGGCCCATCTGCGGCACACCACCACGCAGTTCGACCGCATCGTCGAGCGCTGATCCCGGCCGGCCTCGGCCCGGCTCCAACGATCGGCAAGAAGACAGGCGAAAGGGCCGCACACGGACACCGTGTGCGGCCCTTTCGCCGTTCTGTCCTCCCCGCGGCTGCCTCCGCGTGGCCTTCTCAGCGCTGTTCGCTCAGGGCGAACTCTCGCCGGCCGTCGCACTGCGGCTGCCCCACTCCACCTGCGGCCCCTCGAAATGCGCCGCGTGCCGCGGTGGATGGGACGCTGCGCCGAGCACGAAGACGTCCTCCGCGCCGTCCAGGACACCGCCCGAGGGGTCGTCGTCACCGGCCCGGCGCACCATGTCCCGATCCGGCATGAAGATGTCGCGTACGACCACGGCACACAGGTAGAGCGTTCCCAAGAGATGGACGGCGATGGCGAGTTGATAGCCGTCGGTGGGCAGTCCCTTGTGGGCGTCCCCGCTGGTCGTGTACGCGAGGTACATCCAGATCCCCAGGAAGTACGCGACCTCGCAGCCCTGCCAGATCAGGAAGTCCCGCCAGCGCGGACGGGCCAGCGCGGCAAGGGGGACCAGCCACAGCACGTACTGCGGCGAGTAGACCTTGTTGGTGAGGATGAAGGCCGCGATGATCAGGAACGCCAGCTGGGCGAAGCGCGGACGGCGCGGGGCGGTCAGCGTGAGCGCGACCATGCCCGCACAGAAGATCACCATCATGATCATCGCCCACGCGTTGGCGGAGTCGGCGGTGAACTGGATGTCGAGCCACCGCGAGACGAACAGGAAGACCGAACCGAAGTCGACCCCGCGCTCACGGCTGAAGCTGTAGAACTTCGCCCATCCTTCCGGCGCGAAGTACATGACCGGAAGGTTCACGGCGAGCCACGCTCCCACGGCGCCCAGCAGGGCGGTGCCGAACTCCCGCCATTTGCCGGCTCGCCAGCACAGGAGGAACAGCGGTCCGAGCACCAGGAACGGGTAGAACTTGGCGGCCGTGGCGAGCCCGAGCAGGACACCGAACGCAAGAGCGCGGCCTCGCGACCACATCAGCATCGCGGCGGCCAGCAGGGCCACGGCGAGCAGATCCCAGTTGATGGTGGCCGTGAGGGCGAAGGCGGGCGCCAGAGCCACCAGGAGGCCGTCCCAGGGGCGCCGCCGATGGGTACGCGCGGTACACACGGCGATCACTGCCGCGCAGACCATCAGCATCCCGGCGTTGGCCATCCAGTACCACTGCTCCTGGTGCTGGATGCTGCCGCTGCCCGGTGTGAGCCATGCGGCGACCTCCATGAACACCCCGGTCAGCACCGGGTACTCGAGGTAGTCCATGTCGCCGGAGAGCTTGTCGAAGTACGGCACGAGCCCATCGGCGAAACCGCGCCCCGAGTAGAGGTGCGGGATGTCCGAGTAGCACGCGTGCGTGTACTGCGAGCTGGCGCCGAAGAACCAGGCCCCGTCGTAGCAGGGCAGCTTCTGCACCATGCCGAGGGCGAACACCCCGATCGCCACGAGCGCGACGACTCGCACGGGGGTCCACCAGGACGTCCCGAGCAGCGCGCGCCGTCCGATGGGGCCGCCGATCAGCTCGCTGCCGGTCGTGGCGACCTCGTCCTCTTTGGTCGGCCGCACGGGCTCCGGCTCGTGCACGCTCGTTCGCGTCGTCTCTGCACTGGGCATGGCGCCCATCCTGCCGTACGCGCCTGGGAATACGCCGAGGGCCGCCGCACCTGGTCGGTGCGACGGCCCTCGTTTCACGTGAAACGGTGTGTTTCACGTGAAACACACGCGATGACGGCTATCCGTTCGGGCCTCCGAAGATGCCTCCGTTGCCGTTGCCGTTCCCTCTGGTGTTTCCGGTGGTGGTCTCCGTCGGCGTAGCGGTCACGCCTCCGTCCGTGCCACCCGTATCCGTACCGCCTGTGTCCGTGCCACCTGTGTTCGTGCCGCCTGTGCTGGTGCAGTTCCAGTCGAACTTGTTGCAGGTCTCGCTCGGCGAGGGCGAAGGAGAGATGAGGCTCTCGCTGGGCGACGGACTCGGCGACGGGCTCTCCTGCTCTTCCTCGGTCTGGGTGGGCGAGGGCACCACACTCGGGCTCGGGGTGTCGTTGATGATCGTCCCGATGTCCTCGGGCTCCGGGAAGTCGATCACCTTGGCGCCCTTGAGCGCATCCTCCATATAGTCGTGCCAGATCAGGGCCGGGAACGAGGCGCCGTGGATCTTCTTCTCGCCACCCGTTCCGTACATCTTCAGGAACTCGCGGCCCTTCTTGGTCTCGTCGTCGTCCATGCGGTACATACCGATCGCGGTGGACAACTGCGGGGTGTACCCGACGAACCAGGCGGACTTGTTGCCGTCCGTCGTACCGGTCTTACCGGCCACATCGCGGCCCGGGAGCTGGGCCTTGGTGCCGGTTCCCTTGTCGACCACGGTCTTGAGGACGTCCGTCACGTTGTTGGCGACGGCCGAGGTGAAGGCCTGCGTGCTCGACTTCTCGTGCTGGAAGACCGTGCCGTCCTTGTCGGTGACCTTGTCGACCGAGTACGGGTCGTTCTGCTTGCCGCTGGCGGCGAAGGTGCCGTACGCACCGGCCATGCGGATCGCGCTCGGCGAGGACGTGCCCAGGGAGAAGGACGGGTACTCGGCACTGGCAAGGCTGGTCTTCAGAATGCCCGCGCTCATGGCGGCGTCCTTGACCTTGTCCAGACCGACGTCCATGCCCAGCTGGACGTAGGCGGAGTTCACGGACTCCCGCATGGCCTCACGCAGGTCGATGTTGTAGCTCGGCGGGTTGTAGGACTGGCCGCCGTCGTTCGTCTGTCGCCACTGCTTGCCGTTCTTGTCCGTCCAGATGTCGTGGTTGTAGTCCCTGATCTTGAGCTTGTTCCTACCGCTGTACAGGCTCTTCGGGGAGACGACAGTGCGCTCGTCCTGTGCCTGGTCCTGGTCGCCGTCGGGATTGCGTACACCCCACGACATGGCGGCCGCCAGGACGAACGGCTTGAACGTCGAGCCCACCTGGGCACCGGTCGCGTCGGCGTTGTCGGTGAAGTGCTTGGTCGCGTCCTCACCGCCGTAGATCGCCCTGATCGCGCCGCTTGCCGGGTCCACGGAGGCCCCGCCGAACTGGACGTGGGTGTCCGTCTCCGGCCGCAGCTTCGGCTTGATGCTCTCCTTGCGGACCTTCTTCACAGCGGCCTCGAGCGCGTCGACCTTCTTCTTCTCGAAGGTCGTCTGGATCTCGAGGCCACCCTGACGCAGCTTGGTCTCGGTGATCCCGGTCGTCTTGCTGTGGGTGGTGAGGTACGAGTTCGCGAGGTCGACGAGGTAGCCGATCTGCCCGCCCAGCTGGGCGTTCGAGCGCGGGCTCTGGATGGTGGGGAACGTCTGGTACTGATTCCGCTGAGCGGCGGGCAGGTGCCCGTCCTTGACCTCCTCGTTGAGGATCCACCGCCACCGATCCTCGGCACGCTTGCGGTTGAGCTGAGGCGTGGCACCCACCGGGTCGATCGACCTGGCACCCGCCGGGTCGTAGTACGTGGCGCCCTTGAGTACGGCAGCCAGGAATGCGCACTGGCTCGGGTTGAGCTTCGTGGCGTCCTTGTCGAAGTACGCGTGCGCGGCCGCCTGGATGCCGTAGGCGTTGCGGCCGTAGTAGGCGGAGTTCAGGTAGCCGGCCATGATGTCCTCCTTGGACACCGAGGCACCGACCTTTATGGAGACGAACAGCTCCTTGAACTTCCGGGAGATCGTCTGCGACTGGTCGTTCAGCATCGCGTTCTTCACGTACTGCTGGGTGATGGTGGAGCCGCCCTGCGTCTGGCCGCCCTTGGCCATGTTCACGAAGGCGCGGGCGATACCCATCGGGTCGACGCCGCTGTCGTTCTCGAACGTCTTGTTCTCGGCCGACATGACCGCGAACCGCATCTCCTTGGGGATCTGCGAGTAGCTGATGATCTGGCGGTTCGTCTCACCACCGGTGGCAACCATCTGGCTGCCGTCTTTCCAGTAGTAGACGTTGTTCTGCGCCTTGGCGGTGTCGGCGACGACGGGGACGCTCACCATGGCGTACGCGATGCCCGCCACGGCCACCAGGCTGCCGAAGAAGCCGATGAACAGTCCCGTCACGAGCTTCCAGGACGGCACCCAGCGCGCGGCGCCGTACTTCCCGGCGCGCGGGTAGTCGATGAAGCGTTTCTTGGCGGGTACGGAACCGCGCCCACGGCCACGACCGGGACCGTTCGGACCACCGGGCGCACCGCGTCGGCCACCGCCGCCTCCGGGACCGCCCCGCCCCGCCCCGTCGGCGCCTCTGCGCCGGCCTCCGCCACCGGTACTTCTCTGGGCAGCCCGCCGGGCCTCTGCACGGCCACCGTACGGGCGCTCCTCACCTCCCGACCCATAGGAGTCGGAAGGAGACCCGGTGTCGCCTCGGGGGGCCGCACGGCGGCCTTCGGACGGGCCGGGCTGACCGCGTCGGGCCGCGGCACGTCCGCCGCCCTGCGGCTGCGCTTGCGGCGGCGGTTTGCGACGGTGCTCGCTCATCGAACGATTACTCCTCGGGCAGGCGCACCCTTGCGCGCCTGGAAACGGCAGCTGGTTTCCGGTCCCCCCGAAGTACGGATGCGGTCGTTTTCGCATTCACCCGTACTGCACCGGGGACGAGGACGCCCCCACGCGTCACTCGGTTCCCGGTGGTGTGCATGCCGCACAGACTACGCACCGTCAAAACCCACCTAGGGCCGAAGTTCACCCCAAATCAGGCAACTCTCTTCCTACGAATCGGTGATGTGACGCCGTTCACCGTGCCCCCTCTTGTCGCATCGGCGAGGGCGATCTATCGTGCTGATGTATCGAGTCGATACATCAGCCCGGCATAAAGGCCGTGCCGAGGAGACCGCGCAGAAGAGGAGGCGACGATGAACCGGCGTTCCGGGATCCTCGAATTCGCCGTACTCGGCCTGCTCCGCGAGTCCCCGATGCACGGCTACGAGCTGCGGAAACGTCTCAACACGTCACTGGGTGTGTTCCGTGCCTTCAGCTACGGAACGCTCTACCCCTGCCTCAAGACGCTGGTCGCCAACGGCTGGTTGATCGAGGAATCGGGGGCCACACCTGAGGACGCCCTCACAGCTCCACTCGCAGGGCGTCGCGCCAAGATCGTCTACCGGTTGACGGCAGAAGGTAAGGAACATTTCGAGGAGCTCCTCTCGCAGACGGGCCCCGACGCGTACGAGGACGAGCACTTCGCCGCTCGCTTCGCGTTCTTCGGGCAGACGTCACGCGACGTACGCGTGCGCGTACTCGAGGGCCGCCGCAGCCGGCTGGAGGAGCGCCTGGAGAAGATGCGCGCCTCCCTGGCGCGCACCCGGGAGCGCCTCGACGACTACACGCTTGAGCTCCAGCGCCACGGAATGGAGTCCGTGGAGCGCGAAGTGCGCTGGCTGAACGAGCTCATCGAGAGCGAGCGAGCCGGACGGGACCTCAAGGGGTCCTCCTCCGAAGGCTCCGCTCAGCAGAACAGCACATCTGGGGAGTCGGGCGGCCTGCCCCGGTACCGGGGGGGCACCCCCGGTCCGGATCCGTCCGATGACACTGCCACGTGAGGCCCATTCGGGGTTTCACCAAGTACACAAACAGGGAGCAACCGGAATGGGTTCGGTTCGCGTAGCCATCGTCGGCGTGGGCAACTGCGCCGCCTCGCTGGTGCAGGGCGTCGAGTACTACAAGGACGCCGACCCGGCGTCCAAGGTCCCCGGCCTGATGCACGTTCAGTTCGGCGACTACCACGTCGGTGACGTCGAGTTCGTCGCCGCCTTCGACGTCGACGCGAAGAAGGTCGGCCTCGACCTCTCCGACGCCATCGGTGCCAGCGAGAACAACACCATCAAGATCTGCGACGTCCCGAACAAGGGCGTCACGGTCCAGCGCGGCCACACCCTCGACGGTCTCGGTAAGTACTACCGCATGACCATCGAGGAGTCCGCCGAGGCCCCGGTCGACATCGTCCAGATCCTCAAGGACAAGCAGGTCGACGTCCTCGTCTGCTACCTGCCCGTCGGTTCCGAGGACGCGGCGAAGTTCTACGCGCAGTGCGCCATCGACGCCAAGGTCGCCTTCGTCAACGCTCTTCCGGTCTTCATCGCCGGCACCAAGGAGTGGGCGGACAAGTTCACCGAGGCGGGCGTCCCGATCGTCGGCGACGACATCAAGTCGCAGGTCGGCGCCACCATCACGCACCGCGTGATGGCGAAGCTGTTCGAGGACCGCGGTGTCCGTCTTGAGCGCACCATGCAGCTCAACGTCGGCGGCAACATGGACTTCAAGAACATGCTGGAGCGCGACCGCCTCGAGTCCAAGAAGATCTCGAAGACGCAGGCCGTCACCTCGCAGATCCCGGACCGCGAGCTGGGCGAGAAGAACGTCCACATCGGCCCGTCGGACTACGTGCAGTGGCTGGACGACCGCAAGTGGGCGTACGTCCGCCTTGAGGGCCGCGCGTTCGGCGACGTCCCGCTGAACCTGGAGTACAAGCTCGAGGTCTGGGACTCCCCGAACTCCGCGGGTGTCATCATCGACGCCGTGCGCGCCGCGAAGATCGCCAAGGACCGCGGCATCGGCGGCCCGATCCTCTCCGCGTCGAGCTACTTCATGAAGTCCCCGCCGGTGCAGTACTTCGACGACGAGGCGTACGCGAACGTCGAGAAGTTCATCAAGGGCGAGGTCGAGCGCTAAAGCACACCTTGGTGAGCGCTGTTGAGGGTCCTCGGGCATTCCGCCCGGGGACCCTCCTCGTATGTGAGGCTGTCCGCCATGGCTGTCGTGCGTGACCTGCGCGTTCTCCTGCGCTTCCAGGGGTTCCGGCAACTGCTCGGCGTACGGCTGCTGTCCCAGGGCGCCGACGGCGTCTATCAGGTCGCGCTCGCCACCTACGTCGTCTTCTCCCCGGAGAAGCAGACCTCAGCGGCCTCCATCGCCTCCGCGATGGCGGTTCTCCTGCTGCCGTACTCCCTCGTCGGCCCCTTCGCGGGCGTCCTGCTGGACCGCTGGCGACGCCGCCAGGTCTTTCTGTACGGCAACCTGCTGCGCGCCGGGCTGGCGTGCGTGACGGCCGTCCTGATGGTCGCTCACGTACCCGACTGGCTCTTCTATGTGTCCGCGCTGTGCGTCACCGCGATCAACAGGTTCGTCCTGTCGGGCCTCTCGGCCTCGCTGCCGCGCGTTGTCGATGCGGAGCGCCTCGTCATCGCCAACTCCCTGTCGCCCACGGCCGGAACGCTCGCCGCGACCGCGGGCGCGGGCCTCGCCTTCGTCGTCCGGATCGTCGCCGCCGACTCCGACGCCGCCGTGGTGCTGATGGGGGCCGCGCTGTACCTGGCCTCGGCGCTCGTGTCGCTGCGCATCGCTCCGCAACTGCTCGGGCCCGACCTGGAGTTGGTGCAGCCGCGCCTCGCCACGGCGTTCGCCGGCACCGCACGTGACCTCGCGGCGGGTGTGCGCCACCTGGCCGAGCCCACGCGGCGCGAGGCGGCCTGGGCGCTCTTGGCGATGACGCTGATGCGCTTCTGCTACGGCGCCGTGACGGTCATGGTGCTGATGCTCTGCCGATACGCCTGGTCGCACGATTCGGACGGCGGACTCGCCCTGCTGGGACTGGCCGTGGGCCTCTCCGGGGCGGGATTCTTCGCCGCGGCTGTGGTGACTCCCTGGGCGGCGGGGCGGCTCGGCCGCGGCAGCTGGATCGCCGTGTGCGCCGGTGCCGCCGCGGTCCTGGAACCCGCGCTCGGCCTCCCGTTCGCGCCGGCACCGATGCTGACCGCGGCCTTCGTCCTCGGAGTGACCACCCAGGGCGCGAAGATCGCCACGGACACAATCGTGCAGTCCTCGGTCGACGACGGCTTCCGCGGCCGGATCTTCTCCGTTTACGACGTGCTCTTCAACGTCGCCTTTGTCGGAGCGGCCGCGGTAGCCGCCCTGATGCTGCCTCCTGACGGGCGGTCGGCTGCCCTGGTGGTCACGGTGGCCGTTATCTACGCGGCAATTGCTGGCGCTATGGCCCGCTTTGAACTTCAGTAAGTGTCACATCAGTGCCACAGAGCCCCACCGGGCTTCGTGGTTGTCATAGCGGCCCGATAGCTTACGTGCGTCTTATTCGCGTCACGCGCTTACGCTTCTAGGGGGACCCCCAAGTGACTACTCCGCCGCCCCAGGGCCAGAACCCGTTCGCTCAGGGCCAACAGCCCTACGGCCAGGCGCCCCAGGGTCAGGCCCCGTACGGCCAGCCGCCCCAGGGCCAGGCTCCGTACGGCCAGCAGCCGCCGCAGGGGTACCCGCAGCAGCCCGGCCAGCCCGGCTTCCCGCAGCAGGGCTCCCCGTACATGGGCCAGGGGGCCCCGGTCCCTCCGCCGCCGAGCCGCCGCCCCAAGTTCAAGACGATCAAGAACGTCGTCATCGTCGTGGTAGCCCTCGGCGCGGTCCTCTTCGGCTGGATAGCGAGCCGTGATGACGCCGACACCGCGAAGGTCGGCGACTGCATGAGCATCGGCAACCCGGACAGCACCACCGACCCGGACCTCGAGGTCGTCGACTGCAGCAGCTCGAAGGCCAAGTACAAGGTCGAGCAGAAGAAGGACGGCAGCAGCGCCAGCTGTGACCGCACCAAGTACGCCGAGTACAGCGAGAGCGGTGACGGCAGCAACTTCACCCTCTGCCTTTCGCCGTACTCCGCCAAGTAAGGCCCGCACTGACGCCCAAGGGGCGGTGTTTCACGTGAAACCGTGAAACACCGCCCCTTGGCACATGCCGAGCCAGGACCGCCCAGTGCCATGTTTCACGTGAAACATGGCGCCGAACCGTTGCGCGTGAGCCCTGTTCGCCGGCCTCGCTTGTCAGCCCTGCGGCGAACCGTCCCCCTGCGAGGCCCACCACTCCTTGAGTGCCGCCACCGCCGCGTCGTGCTCCATCGGGCCGTTCTCCAGGCGGAGCTCCAGCAGGAACTTGTACGCCTGGCCGATGGCGGGGCCCGGGCGTACGCCGAGGATTTCCATGATCTGGTTGCCGTCGAGGTCGGGCCTGATGGCGTCCAGTTCTTCCTGCTCCTGGAGCTGAGCGATGCGCTCCTCCAGCCCGTCGTATGCGCGCGAGAGTGCGGTCGCCCTGCGCTTGTTGCGCGTGGTGCAGTCGGAGCGGGTCAGCTTGTGCAGGCGGTCGAGGAGCGGGCCCGCGTCCCGTACGTAGCGGCGAACCGCGGAGTCCGTCCACTCGCCCGTGCCGTACCCGTGGAAGCGCAGGTGGAGTTCGACCAGCTGTGAGACGTCCTTCACCAGCTCGTTGGAGTACTTGAGCGCCGTCATCCGCTTCTTGGTCATCTTGGCGCCCACCACCTCGTGATGGTGGAAGGAGACCCGGCCGTCGTCCTCGAAACGGCGCGTCCGCGGCTTGCCGATGTCGTGCAGCAGCGCGGCAAGCCGGAGGACCAGGTCGGGGCCGTTCTCCTCCAGCTCGATCGCCTGCTCCAGAACGATCAGGGTGTGCTCGTACACGTCCTTGTGCCGGTGGTGCTCGTCACGCTCCAGCCTCAGCGCGGGAAGCTCGGGCAGGACATGGTCGGCGAGACCGGTGTCCACCAGCAATGTCAGGCCCTTGCGGGGGTGCGGGGAGAGGATCAGCTTGTTCAGCTCGTCCCGCACCCGCTCCGCCGAGACGATCTCGATACGTCCTGCCATGTCCGTCATCGCACCGACGACCTCGGGGGCCACCTCGAAGTCGAGCTGCGCGGCGAAGCGCGCGGCCCGCATCATCCTCAGCGGATCGTCGGAGAAGGACTCCTCGGGAGTGCCCGGAGTACGCAGAACACGAGCGTCCAGGTCGTCAAGGCCGCCGTAGGGGTCGATGAAGTCCTTCTCCGGAAGCGCCACTGCCATGGCGTTCACGGTGAAGTCACGGCGCACGAGATCCTGCTCGATGGAGTCCCCGTAGGACACCTCGGGCTTGCGCGAGGTCCGGTCGTACGCCTCGGAGCGGTACGTGGTCACCTCGATCAGGTAGCCGTCCTTCTGCGCCCCGACCGTGCCGAACGCGATCCCGACCTCCCAGACGGAGTCCGCCCAGGGCCGCACGATCTTCAGTACGTCCTCGGGACGGGCGTCAGTGGTGAAGTCCAGATCGTTGCCGAGCCGGCCGAGGAGCGCGTCCCGGACCGAGCCGCCGACCAGAGCGAGCGAGAACCCTGCCTCCTGAAAGCGGCGGGCGAGGTCGTCGGCGACAGGGGACACCCGCAGCAGTTCACTCACCGCGCGGCGCTGCACCTGACTCAGGGCACTGAGGTTGTCTTCGTTGGCGTTCGGCACAACAGAAAAGGGTACGTGGCCCGGACCGTCGCGGGCGCCTCCATTAAACGTGCACAGAGACCCCGGCGATCCGCGCCCGGGCGCTCCCCTTGATACATGCACATACAGGACACCCCGCCGGCGTCCCCTGATCTTGTGGAGCAGTCCGCGGCACTTACCCTCGGCGCGCATCGTTACCATGCGTGGACGCACATTCCGACGACCACTGAACGACGACGAGGGACGGGCGAGCGCGTGGCCGAGGCGGCAGACTTCCAGGGGATGACTCCCTCACCTGCCCGCCGCTGGCTGCGGCGCACCGGGGCACTGCTCGCCGGTGCGCCATTGCTGGCCGGACTGCTCCAGCTGCCCGCCGCCGCGTCCGCGTCCGCCGCGGTGACGGCCTCCCCGGCCGAGGCCGCGAGCTCCGGCACGGTCGGCGTCTCCCTCGACTCGGTCAGCCCCAGCGCTCCCACGGACGGCGACACCGTCACGCTCGCCGGGACGGTCACCAACAACGGCAAGCAGACGGTCACGGCAGCCCAGGTGGACGTGCGCGTGGGCCCGTCCATGAGCGGCCGCAGCAGCATCGACACCGTCGCCAGGCGCGGCGTCTACCAGTCGGGCCTGGACGGGCTTCCGGTCGGCGGCAAGTACGTCAAGAAGTTCTCCAGGCTCGCCACAGGTGTCTCGCAGCCCTTCAGCATCTCGGTCCCGGTCAAGGAACTCGACCTGAGCTCCGACGGGGTCTACCAGCTCGGCGTCTCCCTCACGGGCCAGACCGCCGCCGAGCCGTGGTCCCACGTCCTCGGCATCCAGCGGACGTTCCTGCCGTACCAGTCCGACGAGGCCGACACCACGACGAAGACGACGTACCTCTGGCCGCTGATCTCCACGGTCCACCTCAGGGCGGAGACCGGTTCGGACGCGCAGCAGACACCCGTTTTCCAGAACGACGACCTGGCCAAGGAGATCGCCCCCGGCGGGCGGCTGGAGCAGCTCCTGTCGCTGGGCAGCGATCTCGACGTGACCTGGGTGCTCGACCCGGACCTGCTGGCCTCCGTCGACGCGATGACGAAGAGCTACCGGATCCAGGTCGACGCCGACCACACCAAGGCGGGCACGAACCAGGCGGTGGCCAAGGCGTGGCTCGACAAGCTGGAGAACACCGTCGAGGGCAAGGAGATCGTCGCACTGCCCTTCGCCGACCCCGACCTCGCGTCGTTGGCCCACAACGGCGTCACCGGTTCCCTGAGCCACCTCAAGGATGCCACCGATGTGGCCTCCAGCACGGTGGAGACGATCCTTCATGTGAAGGCCGCCACCGACTTCGCCTGGCCCGTGGAAGGGGCCGTCGATCCGCTGATCGTCAAGGTCGCCACCTCCGCCGGCGCCGACAAGGTGATCGCCCGCAGTGACAGCCTTCGCGAGACCGGTGGGTTGTCCTACACACCCACCGCCGCCCGCCCCATCGGCGGCGGCACCACCGCCGTGGTCTCCGACTCCCGGCTGTCGACCGTCTTCCAGGGCGACATGACGACGGCCGGCCGCTCCACGCTCGCCGTGCAGGAGTTCCTCGCGCAGAACCTGATGATCAACCTTCAGGAGCCGGACAAGCAGCGCAGCATCGTGGTCGCCCCGCAGCGCATGCCGTCCGCGAGCCAGGCGCAGGCCATGGCCGCGGCCCTGACGGCCCTCCAGGGCGGGAACTGGTCGCAGTACCAGGGCCTGTCCGCCGCGGCCAGGGCCAAGCCGGACGCGGGCGCCACCACGAGGGTGCCCGCCAAGTCCGCCTACCCCTCCTCGCTGCGCAAGCAGGAGCTGCCGCAGTCGGCCTTCCAGCACATCGAAGAAACCCAGGGCAAGCTCAACACCTTCCAGATGATCCTCACGGACAAGTCCCGCGTGGTGACTCCCTTCGGGCGGGCCATAGACCGCGGGATGTCCACGTCCTGGCGCGGCCGCGCCGCGGCGGGGGCGACCTTCCGCACGGGCGTGGAGAAGTACCTCGAAGAGCTCACCGGTCTGGTCGGGCTGATCGACAAGTCCGACGCGAAGCTCTCGGGCCGCAGCGCCACGATCCCCGTGACCGTGAAGAACAACCTCGTACAGGGCGTCGACCGCCTTGTGCTGCGTCTCACCTCACAGCAGCCCAAACGCCTGAAGATCGGCGAAGGCCGCTACGACGAGCAGCCCATCCAGGTCTCGGGCGAGCACAGCCAGTCGGTGAAGTTCACCACTTCGGCCAACGCCAACGGTCCCGTGACGGTGGTCGCCCAGCTGTACACGCAGGACGGCCAGAAGTACGGCCCCGAGGTCACCTTCGAGGTGAAGGTCACCGAGATCACCCCCACCGTGATGCTGGTCATCGGCGGCGGCGTCCTGCTGCTCGTGCTCGCCGGATTCCGGATGTACACGCAGCGCAAACGCGCAGCCGCCCGGCAGGCCGCGGAAGAAGCAGAGGACACGGAGGACGGTCCCGAAGGCGCGGGCGTGAACAAGGACGCCGACGGCGCCGTAGACACCGAAAACGCCGAAAGCTCCGAGGACGACTCCGCAGAGGAGTCCACGGATTCCGAGGCGGAGGACCCGGAGCACCCGAGTGACCCGACACCGGACACCGCACCGGAAAGCGCCGGCCCGTCCGGCACGGGTGAGAGAGTGGACCGTTGAGCGATGTCGTGGCCGGTGGGCCCGGGGACGATGAGGTGGGGTAACCATGAACGCGCCGTACGACGGTGACCGCGGGCAGGGCGCCACGGGCAGCTCGGGCTACCCCGAGGGCCCGCTGCCCGAGCCCGGCCAGGTGCCACCGGAGCCGCCCGCGGACATGTACCTCCAGGACGCCTACGACCAGGATCCCTACCGGGGGCAGGACCTCTCCGCCCAGGACCCGGTCGCCGAGGCGCTCTACGACCGCGCCGCGCACCCCCCGCCCCCGCCCGGCACCTACCAGCCGCAGCCGCCGCTCTACGCCCAGCCGCCCACGTCGCAGTACGCCCCCGATCCCCGGGTCTGGGCGCAGACGCCCCCGCCGGAGCCGGCCGGCCCGACGCGACACCTTCCCTACGGCGACGACGCGCGCACGACCCAGTACGTGGGCGTCGACGACCTGGTCACCCAGGCCGGCGAGGAGCGCCACGAACCCGACGCCTTCGCACATCTCTTCCGCGACCAGCAGCAGGGTGGCAGCCGTCCGCCCACGGGCCCGTCGGTCCCCGGCCCCTCCCAGGCGCCGTCCCCGGGCTACGGCCAGACGGGACCGCCTCCCGAACCGATGTCCGACCAGACGATGCAGCTCACCCCCACAGCCGCACCGGCGCCCGCGGCCGCCCCGAAGAAGGCCGGGGGCCGCGCGTCGGGGCTGCTGAAGTCGAGCGCGGTGATGGCGGCGGGCACGCTGGTGTCCCGGCTGACCGGGTTCGTCCGCTCCGCACTGATCGCCTCAGCGCTGGGCCTCGGCTTCCTCGCCGACTCCTTCCAGGTCGCCTACCAGCTGCCGACGATGATCTACATCCTCACCGTCGGCGGCGGTCTCAACTCCGTCTTCGTGCCGCAGCTCGTGCGCGCCATGAAGGACGACGAGGACGGCGGCGAGGCCTTCGCGAACCGCCTGCTGACCCTCGTCATGGTCGCACTGGGGGTGCTCACCGGGCTCGCCATGTTCGCTGCGCCGCTGCTGGTTCGCATGCTGTCGAACCCCGTGGCCACCGACCCCGCAGCCAACGAGGTCGCCGTCACCTTCACTCGCTACTTCCTGCCCTCGATCTTCTTCATGGGCATCCACGTGGTGATGGGGCAGATCCTGAACGCCCGCGGCAAGTTCGGCGCGATGATGTGGACTCCGGTTCTCAACAACATCGTCATCATCGTGACGCTCATCATGTTCATCTGGGTGTACGGCACCTCAGCGAACTCCGACATGACCGTCACGAGCATCCCGCCGGAGGGACAGAGGCTTCTCGGCGTAGGTGTCCTTCTCGGTCTCGTCGTCCAGGCACTCGCGATGATCCCGTACCTACGGGAGACCGGCTTCCGGATGCGGCTGCGCTTCGACTGGAAGGGCCACGGACTCGGCAAGGCAGCGATGCTGGCCAAGTGGACCGTGCTGTTCGTCCTGGCGAACCAGGCAGGCGCGATGGTCGTCACTCAGTTGTCCACCTCCGCGGTCAAGAACTCGGGCGTCAAGGGCACCGGCTTCGCCGCCTACGCCAACGCCCAACTCATCTGGGGCCTGCCACAGGCCATCATCACCGTTTCCCTGATGGCCGCCCTGCTGCCGCGGATCTCCCGTTCGGCACACGAGGGCGACAGTGGCGCCGTCCGCGACGACATCTCCCAGGGCCTGCGGACGACGGCTGTGGCTATCGTGCCGA
Source organism: Streptomyces sp. SAS_270 (assembly GCF_052543295.1). Taxonomy (NCBI): domain Bacteria; kingdom Bacillati; phylum Actinomycetota; class Actinomycetes; order Kitasatosporales; family Streptomycetaceae; genus Streptomyces; species Streptomyces sp. SAS_270. The sequence continues at coordinate 17,910 of NZ_JBMNDS010000002.1, read as the reverse complement.
TCGCCTTCGGCCTAGTTTCGCTCGGTGTTCCGATGTGCACCCTGATCTTCGGATCGTCGGGCATCAGCCCGGCCACCAACATGGGTTACATGCTGATGGCCTTCGGCCTGGGGCTCATCCCGTTCTCCGTGCAGTACGTCGTGCTCCGCGCCTTCTACGCGTACGAGGACACCCGGACGCCCTTCTACAACACGGTGATCGTCGCCCTCGTCAACGCCACGGCTTCGGCGCTGTGCTACGTCGTGTTGCCGGCGCGCTGGGCGGTGGTCGGCATGGCCGCCTCGTACGGCCTGGCCTACGCGATCGGTGTCGGAGTCGCCTGGAACCGGCTGCGCAAGCGGCTCGGCGGAGACTTGGACGGCAGGCGTGTACTGCGGACATATGCACGGCTCGGTATCGCCTCGGTCCCGGCGGCTCTGCTGAGCGGTGCCGCCTGCTACGGAATCGGGCACACGCTGGGGCAGGGGGTCGGCGGCTCGTTCGTCGCCCTCCTCGGCGGCGGTGCCCTTCTCCTCGGTGTCTTCTACATCGCCGCACGCAAAATGCGCATCGAGGAACTCAACTCAATGGTCGGAATGGTCCGCGGGCGCCTGGGGCGCTGAGGCGGGGGTAGGCGCACAACCATCGTCCGCCGCCGTGTGTCGTGCATAACGCCGGACTGTGGGCACAATTGGGTTCGGCGTCGGACAGCTTGCAACGGATGGGGAGGCAGGGAACGACGGTGGCGGAACGGAGCACGGCTGCCGTCGACGTGGCAGACAACAGCGGTGACAAGCCGCTGACCGCCAAGGCGGACCAGTCCACGGCCGACGGGGTGGCCCAGAACCGGGAGCGGGACACGGAGAGCTCGGCGAGCGAAGAGGCACAGGGGAGCGGCGGCACCGAGGGTCCGGGGAGGACCACACCGCCCGAACTGCACAGCGGCCACAAGCTCGCCAGACGCTACCGACTCGAAGAATGCGTCACCCGGCTGGACGGTTTCAGCAGTTGGCGCGCGGTGGACGAGAAACTCCGCCGCGCCGTCGGTGTGCATCTGCTGCCCGCCGACCATCCACGGGCCCGCTCGGTACTGGCGGCGGCACGGTCCTCCGCCCTGCTGGGCGACCCCCGCTTCGTGCAGGTCCTGGACGCGGTCGAGGAGAACGACCTCGTCTACGTCGTCCACGAATGGCTGCCGGACGCCACTGAACTCACGGCCCTCCTGGTGTCGGGCCCGCTGGAGGTGCACGACGCCTACCAGATGGTCACCCAGGTCTCGCAGGCGATGACCGCCGCGCACCGCGAGGGCCTCGCCCACCTCCGGCTGACGCCCGGTGCCGTACTGCGGACCTCGTCCGGCCAGTGGCGCATCCGCGGTCTCGCCGTGAACGCCGCGCTGCGCGGCATCAGTTCGGACACCCCGCAGCGCACCGACACGGAGGCGATCGGCGCGCTCCTGTACGCCGCGCTCACCCAGCGCTGGCCCTACGAGAACGACGCCTACGGTCTGTCGGGGCTGCCCAAGGGTGTTGGCCTCATCGCCCCCGACCAGGTGCGTGCCGGTGTGCACCGCGGCCTGTCGGAGCTCGCGATGCGCGCGCTCGTCAACGACGGCGCGACCGCCTCCCGCCAGGAACCGCCGTGCACCACGCCGGAGGAACTGGGCAGGGCGATCAGCGAGATGCCCCGCATCCGCCCGCCGGAGCCCGCGTTCACCGCTCCTCCGGAGTACCAGCGCACGACGTACCAGCAGGGCACGTACGGCCGCCAGGCACCGCGTCCCGGGGCCACCCAGCCCCTGCCCGCTCCACCGCCCCCGCTGCAGAGCCGTACCGGAAGAGCCCTCAAGTGGGCCGTCTCCGCGCTGCTCATCGCTGCGCTGGGCCTCGGCAGCTGGCAGCTCGCGGACGCGCTCATGGACCGCAGCGACAAGAACGACGACACGGGCAACACCCAGACCACGGACGGCAACGACAAGAACGGCGACAAGACGAAGCCGGTCAAGCCGATCACGATCCAGGGGGCTCAGGAGTACGTGGCCGAGGGCGACGCCCAGCATCCCGGTGACGTGAACAAGACGTACGACGACAGCACTTCGACGGGCTGGCGGACGAACAGTTACAAAGACGGCCCGAAGATACTGATCAAGCCTGGCGTCGGCATCGTCTACGACCTCGGCTCCGCCCAGGAGGTGTCGGCCGCGACGCTCTCGCTGCGGTACGTCGGAGATCACACGACGATCGGCCTCTACGCGACCGACTCACTGAGCTCGTCCACACCGCTGAGCTCCATGAAGGAACTCGGAACGGTGACGACGAGCGGCACCTCCGCGAAGGTGACGGCCGGCAAGCCGGTGAAGACTCGCTACGTGCTGGTGTGGCTGACCGCGATGCCGCTCTCGGGGGCCGACTCGGCCAACTACAGCGACGCCGGCTACAAGCAGGCCATCACGAACGTGAAGTTCACCGGCTGACGCTCGGCAGCTGAAGGGGAGGGGGTCCGATGGCCGATGAAGCCGACTACGGCGAAGCAAGCGATCAGGACCTCCTCGCCCGCCATGTGGAGGGCGACCCGGAGGCGTTCGGTGAGCTTGTGCGGCGACACCGCGACCGGCTGTGGGCAGTGGCCCTGCGGACGCTGGGAGACCGTGAGGAGGCCGCTGACGCCGTTCAGGACGCCCTCGTCTCCGCCTACCGGGCCGCTCACACCTTCCGCGGCCAGTCGGCTGTCACCACCTGGCTGCACCGCATCACCGTGAACGCCTGCCTGGACCGTGCCCGCAAGGCCGCGTCCAGGAAGACGTCCCCCGTCGACGACACCGAACGTCTTGAGCAGCTCCTCGAACCGCACGAGTCGGCCTCGGCTCCGGCCGAGCGCAACGACCTGCACCGCGAACTGCTCAAGGCGCTGGGCACTCTCCCGCCCGACCAGCGCGCCGCCCTCGTTCTGGTGGACATGCAGGGGTACCCCGTGGCGGAAGCCGCGCAGCTCCTCGACGTGCCCACCGGCACGGTGAAAAGCCGCTGCGCGAGAGGCAGAGCCAGACTGCTCCCCTTGCTCACCCACCTCCGTACGGACAACGGAAAAGGCGAGAGCAAGAAGTCGGGCGGCGGAAGGAACCGGACGCAGGGGACATCCGTCCCACCGGCAGCGGGACCGCAGGACGGCGGCCCCCACGATGCAGGGCCAAGCGATTCAGCTGCTGTGAAGGGCGGAGGTGGGCGAGCGTGACATCCACGACGGACACGGCCGGGCACCCGGACGTCGCGGAGATCTCCGACCTCACCGAGGGTCTCCTGCCGCCCTCCCGCTCTGCCGACGTACGACAGCACCTCGACGGCTGCGATCTCTGTGCCGACATGTACGAGTCGCTGGAGGAGATCCGCGGTCTGCTCGGCACGCTGCCGGGCCCGACGCGCATGCCCGACGACGTGGCCGGTCGTATCGATGCCGCCCTGGCCGCGGAAGCGCTGCTGAACGCCACGGTGCCCGCCCACGGATCCGAGGCGAGGGAAGACCGGGCGAGTGTTTCACGTGAAACATCTGCTGCCGGGGTCTCGCCAGGCCCGGCAGACTCGGCCTCCTCGTCTTCTCCCGCTTCCTCTTCTTCCACTTCTTCCACTTCGGCAGAACGGCCTTCGGGACATCCTCGCGGTACCACTGGCCCCGGCCGCCCCCAGCGAGTGCGCCGAGGGCGTCGGCGGGTGGCCGTTCTCGGTACGGCGTTCACCGCTGCCGCTCTGGGGCTCGGCGCGCTGCTCCTGCAGACGATGAGCGACGACACTCCGGGCAAACCCTCGAAGACGTCGGCGCAGCAGCCCGGCTCGAAGGTGATGTTCTCCGAGGGGAAGCTGGGGACCCAGGTCGGGGATCTCCTGGCCAAGGGCAAGAACACCCGCTCCGGAACGGCCAAGCCCTGGGGCATCAAGTCCCACGACACCGGAGCCGAGTCCAACGGAGTCGACACTCTGAACACACCTGCTGTGCACGTCCCCGAATGCGTCCAGCAGGGGATCAACAGCAACGCGGCGGTCCTCGCCGCCGAGAAGGGCACATACAAGGGGACGAGCGCCTATCTCGTGGTGCTGCCGGACGAGTCCGACAACGCCCGGGTCACCGCCTACGTCGTCGACGCCACCTGCACGAAGCAGGCTACGGCCGCCCCCGGCAAGGTTCTGCTGACGCGCTCGTACCCCCGCTCCTGACCATCTCAGCGGCAGAGGGGCTCTGTCCCGGGCGCCGCATGGCGTCTCTGTGCGATGTCACGTCTCCGTGTGCCCGGACACACCGGGAATGCGCGCCCCTTAGGATCCGTTGGGTGGGGTGAGAGTTCTGAGAGAGGCTCCCACCAGAAGTACTCAGCAGTCTCCAGAGACGAGGAATCAACCCGTGAGCGACGTCCGTAACGTGATCATCATCGGCTCCGGGCCCGCCGGCTACACGGCGGCGCTCTACACCGCGCGCGCGTCGCTGAAGCCGCTGGTGTTCGAGGGCGCCGTCACCGCAGGCGGCGCGCTGATGAACACCACCGAGGTGGAGAACTTCCCCGGTTTCCAGGACGGCATCATGGGCCCCGAGCTCATGGACAATATGCGCGCCCAGGCCGAGCGCTTCGGCGCCGAGCTGATTCCGGACGACGTCGTCGCCGTCGACCTGACGGGTGAGATCAAGACCGTCACGGACACCGCGGGCACCGTGCACCGCGCCAAGGCCGTCATCATCACGACGGGCTCGCAGCACCGCAAGCTGGGCCTGCCCAACGAGGACGCTCTCTCTGGGCGAGGCGTCTCGTGGTGTGCCACGTGCGACGGCTTCTTCTTCAAGGACCAGGACATCGCGGTGATCGGCGGTGGCGACACCGCGATGGAGGAGGCGACCTTCCTCTCCCGCTTCGCCAAGTCCGTGACGATCGTCCACCGCCGCGACACCCTCCGCGCGTCCAAGGCGATGCAGGAGCGGGCGTTCGCCGACCCGAAGATCAAGTTCGTCTGGGACAGCGAGGTCGCCGAGATCGAGGGCGACCCGAAGCTCTCCGGTCTGAAGCTGCGCAATCTGAAGACGGGCGAGATCTCCGAGCTGCCGGTGACCGGTCTGTTCATCGCGATCGGCCACGACCCGCGCACCGAGCTCTTCAAGGGCCAGCTCGACATGGACGACGAGGGCTACCTGAAGGTCCAGGCGCCCTCGACCCGGACGAATCTGACCGGTGTCTTCGGTGCCGGTGACGTCGTCGACCACACATACCGCCAGGCGATCACGGCGGCCGGTACCGGCTGTTCCTCCGCCCTGGACGCCGAGCGCTTCCTCGCCGCTCTCGCGGACGGCGAGGCCGCCGCGGAGCCCGAGAAGACCACTGTCTGACCCCCGACCGCCTCACCGCACCAACCAGTTAAGGAGCCCGCCGTGGCCGGCACCCTGAAGAACGTGACTGACGACTCCTTCGAGCAGGACGTCCTCAAGAGCGACAAGCCCGTCCTGGTGGACTTCTGGGCCGCCTGGTGCGGTCCGTGCCGCCAGATCGCGCCGTCGCTTGAGGCGATCGCCGCCGAGTACGGCGACAAGATCGAGGTCGTCAAGCTGAACATCGACGAGAACCCGGGCATCGCCGCCAAGTACGGCGTCATGTCCATCCCGACCCTGAACGTCTACCAGGGTGGCGAGGTCGCCAAGACCATCGTCGGTGCCAAGCCCAAGGCCGCGCTCGTGCGGGACCTCGAGGACTTCATCGCCGAGTAGTCGGCATCGCCGCCGTACAGGCGGCACCGTTTCACGGACACCGCGATGTTTCACGTGAAACACGAATGGGCCGGCCCGGAAGGGCTGGCCCATTCGCTTGTCCAGGTGCGTTTCCGACAGACGGGCCGACTACAGACTCGCCGACTAGAGCGGCCGCAGAGCAGGCTCCTTCTGTACGGCCCCCAGGAGCCGGTCGAGGGCCATCTCCACGTCTTCCTTCCAGGAAAGCGTCGAGCGGAGCTCCAGGCGCAGCCGTGGGTGCACCGGGTGGGGCCGAACCGTCTTGAAGCCGACCGCCAGCAGATGGTCGGCCGGCAGGAGACACGCCGCTTCCTTCCACCGGGCGTCACCGAAGGCCTCGATCGCCTTGAATCCCCTGCGCAGCAAGTCCTTGGCGACCGTCTGAACCATCACCCGGCCAAGGCCCTGACCTTGATAGCCCGGCATGATGAAGGCCGTCATCAGTTGGACCGCGTCAGGCGACACCGGACTCGTGGGGAACGCCGTGGAGCGGGGGACATAAGCAGGGGGTGCATACAGCACGAACCCCACCGGCACGTCGTCGACGTAGACGACACGTCCACAGGATCCCCAGTCCAGCAGGACGGCGGAGATCCACGCCTCTTTCTCCAGCGTGGACGTGCCTGCTTTTATCGCGGCTTCACCGCTGACTGGGTCCAGTTCCCAAAAGACGCACGAGCGGCAGCGTTTGGGAAGGTCCGGAAGGTTGTCCAGCGTGAGCGGTACGAGCCGACGCCCCATGAAGGCTGTTCCTCGCTTCCTTCGCCCGCCGCGTCGCGGGCGGCTGTCAGAGCGCTCCGCTCCCTGAGCAGGCTGCCGACGAATCCGCCGACCGCCCCCAGCCCCAGGCCTGCGGTCACCAGTCCGGTACGGGTCACGGTTTGCATGGCCCCCGCCTCCCCAATGAAGGTGTCGCCAGGTGGATGCGCCATACCCGACGGCATCGTATCCACGATGCGATTCCATCGATACCGTCAGAAAGCAAAGAGCGGACCGTGTTCCGGTACACACCGGACACGATCCACTCTGATGCTCGGCCAAGCGCCTGGGCGCCCACCGCCTGAGGTCTGATGCCTAGAGGCTCAGGCCTCCGACTCCGGCTCCTCGGAGTCGTCGTCGAAGAGACCCTTCTGAAGGACCGGTCCCTCCCCCGGGGCCAGGGAGCCGAGGATCCGCTCCAGGTCCTCCATCGAGGCGAACTCGACGGTGATCTTGCCCTTCTTCTGCCCCAGGTCGACCTTCACCCGTGTCTCGAAGCGGTCCGAGAGCCGGGTCGCGAGGTCGCTCAGCGCCGGGGAGAGGCGGGTGCCGGCCCGGGGCCCCTTGGAACGCTGAGCGGTCTGCGGTCGCGACCCCATGAGGGTGACGATCTCTTCCACAGCCCGCACCGACAGCCCTTCGGCCACGATGCGGTGAGCCAGCCGGTCCTGCTCCTCCGAGTCGTCGACCGAGAGGAGAGCCCGCGCATGACCGGCGGAGAGGACTCCGGCAGCAACGCGGCGCTGCACAGCAGGCGAGAGCTTCAGCAGCCGCAGGGTGTTGGAGACCTGCGGGCGCGAGCGGCCGATGCGGTCCGCCAGCTGGTCGTGCGTGCAGTTGAAGTCCTTGAGCAGCTGGTCGTAGGCGGCGGCCTCCTCCAGCGGGTTCAGCTGAGCGCGGTGCAGGTTCTCCAGCAGAGCGTCCAGGAGGAGCTTCTCGTCGTCCGTGGCCCGCACGATCGCCGGGATGGCATCGAGCCCCGCTTCACGACAGGCCCGGAAGCGCCGCTCGCCCATGATGAGCTCGTAGCGCGAGGGGCCCACCTGGCGGACGACGACGGGCTGGAGAAGCCCGACTTCCTTGATGGACGTGACGAGTTCGGCCAGAGCGTCCTCGTCGAACACCTCTCGGGGCTGCCGCGGGTTCGGCGTGATGAAGTCGAGAGGCAGCTCGGCGAAGTGAGCGCCGACGGGTGTCGCGGGCGCCTCCACGGAACCGAACTGCGACGGCACCTCTGTTTCACGTGAAACAGGCGGCAGGCCGGCCACCTTTGCCGCCGCCACCCCACGCTCCGCGGTGAGGACGGGCACTGCCGTCGGCGAGGTGGAAGCTCCGCCTACCGCCGCAGAGGCCGACTTCTCCGCTGTCGGGGCAGCCGGGATCAGTGCGCCGAGGCCACGGCCCAATCCTCGTCGTCGCTCGCTCACTGGATGCCCTCCACCATGTTCCGGTCGTTCTGTGCGCCCACGTGGGCATGTTGCGCTTCGTACGCCACTCCAACTCCGCGGAGGGCGATTTCTCGTGCGGCCTCAAGATAGGAGAGGGCGCCGCTCGACCCCGGGTCGTAGGTCAGCACCGTCTGCCCGTAACTCGGTGCCTCCGAGATACGGACCGAGCGCGGAATGCTGGTCCGGAGCACCTCGTTGCCGAAGTGGCTGCGCACCTCGTCGGCAACCTGGGACGCCAGTCGCGTCCGGCCGTCGTACATGGTGAGCAGGATCGTCGAGACATGCAGGTCGGGGTTGAGATGTCCCCGGACCAGGTCGACGTTGCGCAGGAGCTGGCCCAGACCCTCCAGCGCGTAGTACTCGCACTGGATGGGGATGAGGACCTCCGCACCGGCGACCAGCGCGTTGACCGTCAGGAGGCCGAGCGACGGTGGGCAGTCGATGAGGATGTAGTCGAGCGGCTGCTCGTACGCCTGGATCGCCCGCTCCAGCCGGCTCTCTCGCGCCACCAGCGACACCAGCTCGATCTCCGCACCGGCGAGATCGATGGTGGCCGGGGCGCAGAAGAGACCTTCCACATCCGGGACCGGCTGGACGACTTCGGAAAGCGGCCTGCTGTCGATCAGCACGTCGTAGATGGAAGGGACTTCAGCGTGATGGTCGATCCCCAGCGCGGTGGAAGCGTTGCCCTGAGGGTCGAGGTCGATGACCAGGACACGGCCACCGTGCAGAGCGAGTGAGGCAGCAAGGTTGACCGTGGTCGTGGTCTTACCCACCCCGCCCTTCTGGTTGGCGACTACCATGACGCGGGTCTGCTCGGGCCGTGGCAGGCCCTCACCGGCGCGACCTAGCGCCTCGACCGCCAATTGGGCAGCACGACCGATGGGAGTGTCGTCCATAGGGGGCGGTGTTTCACGTGAAACATCCTCCCCCATCGACTCGGTACGGGGACCGGGGACCGGATCGGTCATCGGTCCCGCGATGTTGGCGTCGGACCGCAAGGATTCACTCTCCTCGACTTCAGGCTCGCAATGAACAGAGCCTCCCATGTCTTCGGGGTCGTGAACCAGCGAGGCCCGTTGTTCTGTGGAGAAATCCACCTCTGTGGACAACTCCGCGCCCTCTCCGAGTGAACCGAGAGGCTTCCGGTCGCGGGGTTCGGCCGCAGCCCGTCCGCGACTGATGATGCCATGCAGCAGTGAGCGACGTTTCACGTGAAACACGATGCATAGCGGCTGGCGCCGTCACCGCGCGACACTCCGAGATGCGTAGGTTTGGCAGCTTGTGTGGAGTACGGCTCGTCGTCAGGACGGATCAGCGGGAGTGACGAAAAACTCCCGGCTCGGCATCACCGAACCGGGAGTTCTCGCGAGAAGTTCGAGCCGGGAGTTCACGCACAAAGTCCACACAGGGGTTCATGCAGAAAGCGCGCGCCAGGGTTCAAGGTCAGCGACGTCGGCGCGTCCGCCCCGTCCGGGCAGCCTTCGCCCGCTTCGCCGCGAAGCGCACCCCGCCGGGGCTCTCGCCGACCTCGACGCGCACCACCGTGGACAACGGGTCCACCACGCCCTCGCCGACGTGGAGGATGGATGTCCCCACCGCGCCGAGCTTGCTGAGTGCGGTGGCCGCGCTCTTGAGCTCCTCCTCGGCGGTGTCGCCCTTGAGCGCGAGCATCTCCCCGTACGGTCGCAGCAGCGGAATGCCCCAGGTGGCCAGCCTGTCGAGCGGGGCCACCGCCCGGGCCGTCACCACATGGACCGGCTGCAGCTTGCCCATGACTTCCTCGGCGCGACCGCGGACGACCGTCACATGGTCGAGGCCGAGCAGCTCCACCACCTCGGTCAGGAAGTTGGTCCGTCGCAGCAGCGGCTCCAGCAGTGTGATCTTGATGTCGTCCCTGACGAGGGCCAGCGGGATGCCGGGCAGGCCGGCGCCCGAGCCGACGTCGCACACGGTCACGCCCTCCGGTACCACTTCCGAGAGCACTGCACAGTTCAACAGGTGCCGCTCCCACAGGCGGGGCACTTCCCGTGGACCGATCAGACCGCGCTGCACGCCCGCCTCGGCGAGCAGCTCCGCGTATCGGACCGCGTCCGCGAAGCGATCGCCGAACACCTCACGCGCCTGCTCGGGCGCAGGGGGGAGCTCCGCTGCCTCCGTCACGGGGACCGTCCTTCCGTACCGCATAAGCGCACTGAGCGCTGATCACCAGGACTATCAGGTACTAGGTACTACCAGGCTGACAAAGTTCGGCCCCGTCTGCGCAACAGACGGGGCCGGTGGGACGTACGTACCGATCAGGCGGGAAGCACGACGACGAAGCGCTGCGGCTCCTCGCCCTCGGACTCGCTGCGCAGACCGGCGGCCTTGACCGCGTCGTGCACGACCTTGCGCTCGAAGGGCGTCATCGGGTTCATCTTCACCGGCTCACCGGTGCTCTTGACCTCGGCCGCGGCCTTGGCACCCAGCTCGGAGAGTTCCTCACGCTTCTTGGCGCGGTACCCGGCGATGTCCAGCATGAGCCGGCTGCGGTCTCCGGTCTCCCGGTGCACGGCAAGACGCGTGAGCTCCTGGAGGGCCTCCAGCACCTCGCCGTCACGGCCGACCAGCTTCTGCAGATCGCGTCCGCCGGCGTCGCTGATGATCGAGACGGCTGCGCGATCGGCCTCGACGTCCATGTCGATGTCGCCGTCGAGATCGGCGATGTCCAGCAGACCCTCGAGGTAGTCCGCCGCGATCTCACCTTCCTGCTCCAGGCGGGACAGGGTGTCGCCCTCGGTGGCGGCGGAGGTGGTGCCTTCCGTCACGGGATGGACTCCTTCTTACTTCTTGGACGGGGACTTGGGCCGCTGCGGACCCTTGCGCTGTCCGGACTGGGCCTTGCTGCGGGTACCTGTGCCGGGCTTGCCGCCGCCCGCCGGCTTGGCGGCGGAGGGCTTGGCGTCCTCGGGCTCGTCGGACTTGGTCAGCGACGTCTTGGGCTCGGACTCACCCGCGGCCTTGGCCGTGGCGGACTGTCGCTGGGACTTCGTCTGCCGCTTGGGCTGCTGGCGCTTGGCAGCGCCGGGAGTCGCCGGAGTGCCGTCCTCGGTCTCCACGAGAGTCGCCGCCTCGCCCTTCACCACCGTGCCGTCGGCCTGAGCCACCAGGCTCGCCTTGGTCAGCGCGTTGATGAACTTGCGCTCGAACTCGTTGCGGTCACGGCCCTTGGCGACGATCGCCTTGACGATGGCCTTCTCACCTCGGCTGCGGGACTTGCCGTGGTGAGTGACGTGCTTCGTCAGGCGCTCCAGGTATGCGGCCTGCGCCTTGCTGCCCGGAGTCGGGTTGTTGCGGATGACGTACATCTGCTGGCCCATGGTCCACACGTTGGTGGTCAGCCAGTAGACGAGGACACCGACCGGGAAGTTGATGCCGAAGACGGCGAACATGACCGGGAAGACGTACATCAGCATCTTCTGCTGCTGCATGAAGGGCGTCTTCACCGTGGTGTCGACGTTCTTCGTCATCAGCTGACGCTGGGTGTAGAACTGCGAACCCGACATCATCACGATCATGATCGCGGTGACGACCCGGACATCGGTGACCGTTGCGCCCAGTGCCTGGACGGTGGCGGAGCCGTCCTTGAACTTCGCGGCGAGCGGGGCACCGAAGATGTGCGCCTTACGGGCGCTGGCCAGGAGGGAGTCGTTGATGACCCCGATGGTCTTGCCCGTCGCGATGCCGTTGAGCACGTGGTACAGGGCGAAGAAGAACGGGGACTGCGCCAGGATGGGAAGGCACGAGGAGAGCGGGTTGGTACCCGTCTCCTTGTACAGCTTCATCATCTCTTCGGACTGGCGCTGCTTGTCGTTCTTGTAGCGCTCCTGGATCTTCTTCATCTCGGGCTGCAGGGTCTGCATCGCCCGGGTCGACTTGATCTGCTTCACGAAGAGCGGGATGAGGCAGATACGGATCAGGATCACCAGGGACACGATGGACAAGCCCCAGGCCCAGCCCGTGTCGGGACCGAAAATCTTCCCGTACACAGCGTGGAACTGGACGATGACCCAGGAAACGGGTGTCGTGATGAAGCTGAAGAGACTGGCAATCGTGTCCACTAATCAGGCTCCTTGAGCATGGGACGGAGTCTCGGCGGCCGGGCTCGAGGGTGTGGTGGCCTCGATGGCCGGTTCGGCGGCGGAGGGCCCGCCCTTGCGTGCGCGCCACGCGCCCCGCAGCATCTCGTGCCAACGCGGACGCTTGCGCGGCGGGACATGGTCCACGCCACCCAGCGACCACGGATTGCACCGAAGGATGCGCCAGGCGGTGAGTGCCGTTCCCTTGATGGCACCGTGCCGGTCGATGGCCTGGTAGCCGTAGTGAGAACACGACGGGTAGTACTTGCACACCGGCCCGAGCAGCGGGCTGATGGTCCACTGGTACAGCTTGATGAGAGCCAGCAGTGGGTACTTCATCGCGCGCCCCCTCCCAGCAGCCGCTGAAGGGCGGCATCCAGGTCTTGGGCCAGCTGTGCATGGTCGGCGTCGCCCGCACCGGGCAGCGCTCGTACGACTACCAGGCTACCGGGGGGCAACAGGGGCACTCGGTCACGCATCAAATGGCGAAGCTGACGCTTCACCCTGGTGCGTACGACCGCTCCACCTACTGCCTTGCTCACGACGAAACCCGCACGCGTCGGGGGAGCGCTCTCCCCAGGCGCGTGCGGGTCCGTTGCACCGCTACGTAGATGGACGACAAGAAGCGGGCGTCCGGCCCGGCGTCCTCGGCGTACCGCGGTCGCGAAGTCCTCGCGCCGCCTCAGCCGATGCTCGGTAGGCAGCACGTCATGACCTGTTTGGAAATCAGGCGGACAGGCTGGCGCGACCCTTGCCACGACGGTTCGCGAGAATCGCGCGACCGGCACGGGTACGCATCCGCAGGCGGAAGCCGTGGGTCTTGGCGCGACGACGGTTGTTCGGCTGGAAGGTGCGCTTGCTCACTCGGGGGCTCCAGAAAGAATCGGTAGTGCGCGGGGTGTCGACCTGGCTGTCACCGTGCGCCCACGAGTAGCTCGTATTACGCCCGAGTGCACCGCTCCCGATCACTCACGCGATCTATGCCCATCGGAGGCAGGCGGCAGCAGCCATCGACAACTCGACCTGGTTACGGTACGCGCGGCTACGCCATCCGGTCAAACCAGCGCCCTCCGGGAGACACTATCCACAGGCTGGGGACAACAACTTGAACCGCACGGGTCGCCCTGACTACCGTGGCTGAACTCCGGTTCGTTCCCTTCTCCCTGCCCCGCCCGGTTTACATCCTGACCTTTTCCCAGAACCACACGTTCGTGGGACCCATGAGAGAGCGTGCCCTGTGGCTGACGTACCTGCCGATCTTGCCGCAGTGTGGCCACGAGTACTGGAGCAACTTCTCGGAGAGGGCCGCGGGCAGGGCGTCGAGGCGAAGGACGAGCACTGGATCAAGCGCTGCCAGCCGCTGGCCCTGGTGGCGGACACCGCGCTCCTCGCAGTCCCGAACGAGTTTGCGAAGGGCGTGCTCGAAGGGCGCCTCGCACCGATCGTCAGTGACGTGCTGAGCCGCGAGTGCGGCCGCCCGATCCGCATCGCGATCACCGTCGACGACTCCGTCGGCGAGCCCCCCGTCCCCTCGCCGCCCTCCCAGCCCCGCTACGAGGAGCAGGAGCGCCCGTCCCCCCAGGGCCGGGACCCGTACGACACCCAGCGCCACGACGGACGCGACGGACGCGACATCCACGACGGTCGTGACGCACGGGACGGACGGGACGGGTACGAGGGCTACGGCCGCCACCGCGCCGACGACCACCGGTCCGGCCGCGCCGACCAGCACCAGGGCTCGCCCGGCGACCAGCTGCCGCCCGGCCGCCCGGACCAGCTCCCGACCGCCCGTCCCGCGTACCCGGACTACCAGCGCTCCGAGCCCGGCGGCTGGCCCCGGCCGTCCCAGGACGACTACGGCTGGCAGCAGCAGCGCCTCGGCTTCCCGGACCGCGATCCCTACGCGTCGCCCTCGCAGGACTACCGGCCGCAGTCGATGGACCGGCCCCCCTACGACCAGCAGCGCCCGGACTACGACCAGCCGCGCTCCGACTACGACCAGCACGGCGACCGACGAGGCCGGCGCGAGCGTCCCGAACCGCCCGCGGGCAACGGACACGTCCACCGTGGCGGGCCGGTCGGTTCCTCGAACTCCAGCGGCGCTCCGGGCCCGCTGGCCGCGCAGCCCGCGCCGGCGGCCGGCCCCGGCGAGCCCACCGCACGCCTGAACCCGAAGTACCTCTTCGACACGTTCGTCATCGGTGCCTCGAACCGTTTCGCGCACGCCGCCGCGGTCGCCGTCGCCGAGGCGCCTGCAAAGGCGTACAACCCCCTCTTCATCTACGGGGAGTCGGGTCTCGGCAAGACGCACCTGCTGCACGCGATCGGGCACTACGCGCGCAGCCTCTATCCGGGCACGCGCGTGCGGTACGTGAGCTCCGAGGAGTTCACCAACGAGTTCATCAACTCCATCCGCGACGGCAAGGGCGACAGCTTCCGCAAGCGCTACCGCGAGATGGACATCCTGCTCGTCGACGACATCCAGTTCCTCGCGGACAAGGAGTCGACGCAGGAGGAGTTCTTCCACACCTTCAACACGCTCCACAACGCGAACAAGCAGATCGTGCTCTCCAGCGACCGGCCGCCGAAGCAGCTGGTCACGCTGGAGGACCGGCTGCGGAACCGTTTCGAGTGGGGTCTGATCACCGACGTCCAGCCGCCCGAGCTGGAGACGCGTATCGCCATCCTTCGCAAGAAGGCGGTGCAGGAGCAGCTCAACGCCCCGCCGGAGGTGCTGGAGTTCATCGCGTCCCGTATCTCGCGCAACATCCGCGAGCTGGAGGGCGCGCTGATCCGGGTGACGGCGTTCGCGTCGCTCAACCGGCAGCCGGTGGACCTGGGCCTGACGGAGATCGTCCTCAAGGACCTGATCCCCGGCGGCGAGGACTCGGCCCCCGAGATCACGGCGACGGCCATCATGGCGGCCACCGCGGACTACTTCGGGCTGACGGTGGACGACCTGTGCGGCTCCTCGCGCAGCCGCGTCCTGGTCACGGCACGCCAGATCGCCATGTATCTGTGCCGTGAGCTCACCGATCTGTCGCTGCCGAAGATCGGCGCGCAGTTCGGCGGCCGCGACCACACGACCGTCATGCACGCCGACCGCAAGATCCGCGCGCTGATGGCCGAGCGCCGCTCGATCTACAACCAGGTCACCGAGCTCACGAACCGCATCAAGAACGGCTGACAGGCACCGCCGTACGCCGCCGAGGGCGCCCCGGGACACGCTCCCGAGGGCGCCCTTCGCGTTCCCCGGAGCTTCCTCAGGGCGTTTGAGGGCGTTTCAGGGCGCTCCCGAAGCAGCGCCAGGGCTGTCCCGGACGACCCCAGGACAGCGCCAAGGGAGTCCCTGAGGCCCTTCACGCGCCGATCCGAACCGTCTCGGGCCCCGGCCCGGGTCGCACGCGAGTCTCCCCCGAGTCACCTGCTGTTCGAATACGAGCCCGGTTACGGCCACTCTCCACAGATTCGGCGACTTTCTTGCGTCCACACCCTGGGGACCGCGAAGTTATACAGATCGTGTCCACAGGAGCCACAGTCGAAAAACCATCAGGCCAGCTCAACGGGTTGTGGATCGGTGGACAAAAGATCTCCACAGGCTGTGGACGAAGAAAAGATCCACAGGCTGTGCAGGAAGTTGTCCACCGGCGGCCCACAGGCAGGAGTCGGTTGTCCCCAGCGATCGGCAGCTTCTCCACACCTCTGTCCACTGTTCGGCAACGCGACGCGCCATCTCACCGTGTCGAGTGAAAGGCGTCACACCAAGGTGTCCGACCGGCCTGTGGGGAACGGGCCCAAACCTGGGGACGGCGCTGGGGAGAAGTCGGGCCAGCCTGTGCATCGAGTGTGCAGAACTTTTCGCTGTCCACAGAAGAGCCGGGTTTTCCACTGCCCCCGCCCACAGGGTCGGTGGACAAAAAATCGCTGCTGAGCTGCGAAAACACGGTTATCCACGGTTTCCACAGCCCCTACTACTACTGACAACTAGAGAGAGCTTGGAATCCGTTTCGAAGACGGGGCTGTGCACAACTCGTCCTCGGAGGCTCGGGTGCCGCTCGGAGCGACTTGACCCAGGGAGGCACCGACTGTCAGTGCGGTGCGTCAGACTGGTCCCCGGTGTCCTCCCCCTCACAGGGTTCGACGACACCTCGACAGACGACGAAGGCCAGCAGGGCGACAGCGCCGGCAACAGACGGAGGCGGCAACGGTGAAGATCCGGGTGGAACGCGACGTACTCGCGGAGGCAGTGGCCTGGGCGGCACGCAGCCTCCCGGCCCGTCCGCCGGCGCCTGTGCTCGCCGGCCTCCTTCTGAAGGCCGAGGAGGGCGCCCTGAGCCTCTCCAGCTTCGACTACGAGGTCTCGGCCCGCGTCTCCGTGGACGCCGAGATCGACGAGGAGGGCACGGTCCTCGTGTCCGGCCGCCTCCTCGCCGACATCTGCCGCGCCCTGCCCAACCGCCCGGTGGAGATTTCCACAGACGGTGTACGGGCGACCGTGGTCTGCGGCTCCTCGCGATTCACACTCCACACCCTGCCTGTGGAGGAGTACCCGGCGCTGCCGCAGATGCCGACGGCGACCGGCACCGTCCCCGGTGAGGTGTTCGCCTCGGCGGCCGCCCAGGTCGCCATCGCGGCAGGGCGGGACGACACCCTCCCCGTCCTCACCGGTGTGCGCATCGAGATCGAGGGCGACACCGTCACCCTCGCCTCCACCGACCGCTACCGCTTCGCGGTCCGCGAGTTCCTGTGGAAGCCGGAGAACCCCGAGGCGTCCGCGGTCGCCCTGGTGCCCGCCAAGACGCTCCTGGACACCGCCAAGGCCCTCACGAGCGGCGACAGCGTGATCCTGGCGCTGTCCGGCTCCGGCGCGGGCGAGGGCCTCATCGGCTTCGAGGGCGCCGGCCGTCGTACGACCACGCGCCTCCTCGAGGGCGACCTCCCGAAGTACCGCTCGCTGTTCCCGACCGAGTTCAACTCGATCGCGGTCATCGAGACCGCCCCCTTCGTGGAGGCCGTCAAGCGCGTGGCCCTGGTGGCCGAGCGGAACACCCCGGTGCGCCTCAGCTTCGAGCAGGGCGTGCTGATCCTGGAGGCCGGTTCCAGCGACGACGCACAGGCTGTGGAGAGGGTCGACGCCCAGCTGGAGGGCGACGACGTCTCGATCGCCTTCAACCCGACGTTCCTGCTCGACGGCCTGAGCGCCATCGACTCGCCGGTGGCCCAGCTCTCCTTCACGACGTCCACGAAGCCCGCGCTGCTGAGCGGCAAGCCGGCTCTGGACGCCGAGGCGGACGAGGCCTACAAGTACCTGATCATGCCGGTGCGCCTGAGCGGCTGACGGCCGGTGCTCGTCGGCCGGGCCCGCCCCGGCCGACGACGAAGCCGCAGGTGGGTGTGTACGTCTGAGCGCGTATGCCCACAGGTGTGCGTGAGCGTCCGGGTTTAGGCTCAGACACAGGTACGAAAGTGCCCTCACGCCACGTCGCAAACCAAAGGAACAACTGATGGAGCTCGGTCTCGTCGGCCTCGGCAAGATGGGCGGCAACATGCGCGAGCGGATTCGCCGCGCAGGCCACACCGTCATCGGATACGACCGCAACCCGGACCTCGCCGATGTCCACAGCCTCGAAGAACTTGTGGGCAAGCTCAAGGGCCCGCGCGTGGTGTGGGTGATGGTCCCGGCCGGTGCCGCGACCCAGTCCACCGTCGACGAACTCGGCGATCTGCTGGAGCCCGGCGACGTCGTGGTCGACGGCGGGAACTCGCGCTGGACGGATGACGAGAAGCACGCCGAGGAGCTGGCGGCCAAGGGCATCGGCTTCGTGGACGCGGGTGTCTCGGGCGGTGTG